>NZ_SMTT01000005.1 GCF_004357905.1 Campylobacter lari
TCTTAGAAGAAATTATCTTCTAAGAAAGAGAATGTTATACAGCGCCTTTTGGAGCTGTAAATGCTGTTATTTTAGGCGGCAATCCCTTATATTTTTCTATATTTACTAAGCCTGTATGAGAAATGTTTCCGTTTGCTAATTCAGAAGTTGGCATATCAATAGTTAAGACATTTACATTTCCGTATTTGCACATTCCTTCATCATTTGGATCATACCAGCCACCTTCGCATAATCTTACAACATTTGGCATAATATCTTTAGTTACCACAGCACCTGCGAGAACTTGACCTCTTTTATTGAAAACTCTTACAATATTGCCATTTTTGATTCCAAGTTTTTTAGCATCAATAGGATTGATTAAGATAGGTTCTCTATCATTTACTGCATATTTTTCACGCAATAAGGTATGACACATTTGAGAGTGAAGCCTATCTGTTGGATGATTAGTTAGTAGATGAAAAGGTGTTTCCTTAGTAGCATTTCCTAGCCATTCTATCGGCTCCATCCACATTGGATGTGCTTTGCAGTCTTTATAGTTATACTTTTCGATAGTTTTTGAGTAAATTTCTATCAAGCCTGATTCGGTGCCTAGAGCATTTAAAATAGGATCTTCAATAAATTCAGAAAATCTCACCCATTCCATGCTTTCTATGGTTGGAGAAAAAGTTATAGGCTCATTTTTGGCCCAAAATTCTTCAAAACTTGGCATTTTTGGCTCAAATACATCCCCATAAGCTTGAGTTTGTTTTAAAGCGCTATTGTAGTATTCTTTAATAAAATCTTTTGCTTTTTTACCATTTTCGGTATAAGCATTAAATACATCATCTCCATACACTTTACAAATATCAGCAAAAATTTCATAGTCATCTTTGCTCTCGCCTATTGGTAATACTGCTTGCTTCATTGGAGCTATATTCATATTAGAATAATCTCCACTCATGGTAATATCATCTCGTTCATAAGAACTTGTGGTAGGCATTACAATATCTGCCATTTTCGCAGTTGGAGTCCAATAAATTTCATTTACAACTATAGTTCTTGGTTTTTGCCATGCTTTGATGTTAGTGTTTGTATTTTGATGATGGACTATAGGATTTCCACCTGCCCAATAAATAAAGTCAATATCAGGATAGGTTATTTTAGAACCATTATTGTCTATAACTTTCCCAGGATTTAATAAAGCATCAGCTATTCTAGCTACAGGAAAAGAATAACTAGCAGTATTTTGTAGCCATTCAGCACCACCTTGAGATTCTCCATTTTTTGGCATACCTTTAAATTTACCATTTTCCCAAATTCCCACAGCTCCTGCTGTAATACCTCCTATAACACCACCTTTGCATGATGGAACACCGCCATTACTATAGTGATAACTTAAGCCAAATCCACCACCTTTAGTGCCAATTTGACCAAGCATTGAAGCTAGGGTTATTAACATCCAATGAGGTTGCTCGCCATGATGAGCTCTTTGCATACCCCAACCACTCATGATCATAGTAGGGTTATCATAAAAACTTTCAGCTAGTGTTTTGATGATTTTTTCATCAATTCCACAAATTTTACTTGCCCATTTTGTATCTTTTTTAATACCATCATTCTTGCCATCTAAATAAGCTTTGAACTTATCAAATCCACTTGTATAATTTTCTAAAAATTCATAATTGACTTTATTTTTTTCGATCAAATGACTAGCCATGCCTATCATCATAGCAACATCTGTATTTGGTTTTGGAGAGATCCATTGTGCATTTAAAAATTTAGCAGTTTCGGTTTTTATAGGATCTATGCAAATAACCTTGATTTTACTATTTTTTAATTTTTCAAAGTAAGCAAGACCTCTTTGATCGTTTGAAGTCCAAGCTATTCTTAAAGTAGCGATAGGATTAGCACCCCAAATAACTACTATTTTAGAATGTTCTAAAATGTTTTCCCATGAAGTTTGCTGTTCATACACTTCAATAGAGCCTACAACATAAGGCATTATTATTTGAGAAGCTCCGGTTGAGTAATCTCCGGTAGTCCCTACAAAACCACCTGTGACATTTAAAAATCTATGGAGCAATATTCTACAATTTTGCATATTTCCACTAGATTTCCATCCGTAGCTTCCACCAAATATAGCTTGAGTTCCTTTTTGCTCTCTTGTTTTTTTAAGTTCTTTTGCTATAAGTTTTATAGCCTCATCATAACTTACACGCACAAATTCATCTTTTCCTCTAAGTTCAGGTTTTGGACTGTCGGGATTTTCAAGATAGCTTTTTCTAACATAAGGATATTTCACGCGCGATTTGTAGATCATATCTGCTGTATAGTGTTGTAAAGGATTGTCAATTTGTGTTACTTTTTCCCATGGCTCACTTTTAATTACCACACCATCTTTAATGGTAAGTTTTAAAATTCCCCAATGTGCTGCTGTTATCACACTTCCATTTTTTACTAAACCAGAATTTATTTGAGAAACTTCTATATTTTTACTCATGGCTAAACTAGGAGCTAAAGGCAACACGCTTAACCCTGCTCCGATTTTTAAAAATTTTCTTCTATCAAGTCCCATTTTATTTTACCTCCTTAAAATCTTTTGCATTTTTTTGCAAATACTGTATCACTAGCCAATGATCTTTTTTATCAATTCCTGTTCTATTTACCATTGATCTAAAAGTAGCAGGCCAGCCATTAGCACTAAATTCACTTTCTTTATGAACGCTATGACAAATTCCGCAATTATTCATATAAAGCTCTTTAGCTTTTATAAACATTTCTTTGTTGCTTTTTGCAAAATCTTTCTTGTCAGTCCAAACTTCTATGGTAGCTTTATCCCATTTTCCATTTTTGCTTTTAGTATAAGTTTTAAAATCAAGTTTTGTATTTTTAGAAAATGCAGCAACTATGATTCTTTGACTATCGTTGTAATAAAGCACAGAAGGCGAAGCAGGATTAACATAGCCTGTGATCTTGACTAAAACTTTATTTCCATCAGTTTTTAATACTTCAAAAGGATTTGTGGGTAGCAATCTACCAACAGCTTTTGTGTCATTTTTGCTTAAGTAAAGTGAGCTTACTTCACTTGTAAAAAATTCATTTTTAGCGCAAACAAAAGAAACAAGCGCTAAACAGAAAACTAAAATTTTTCCCATTTTGCCTCCTTGATATTTTTAATATAAACTTATTGTATAACTTTAGTATTAAAATTTTCTTAGTATAAAAATATAAAAAATGCAATAATAAATATTATCTAATAATTTTTTATTAATTTTTAATTTATTTGTTTTTATATTTTCATAAAGTCTTTTCAATCCTTTAAAGTAAATTTTAGTAAAATATAAAATATTCTTTATAAAGGTTAAAAATGCACTTTACTTTGCTAAATGAAAAAGATTTTTTCAACCCCTACTACCGCAAAAAGCAAATTACACAAAATGAATTTGACACTTTTAGCAAGGCTTTAATGCAGTATCTAGAAAGGCTTGAAAGCTCACAAAGTGAAAATGAAGATTATCTTGTAGCTAACACACTTAGTCCATTTTTAACCACTCTAAATTTCAAAACCCACATCAAAACCAAGCAAAAAGGCAAAAGCGAGATTGATTTAGCCATTGCTAAAGATGAGTTTAGCAAAGACTTAGAAGTTCTCATCGAAGCTAAAAAGCCCAACTCAAAAGAATTCATCATCCACGCAAAGCCAAATTCCAAAGCCTTGCATGAAGCCATTTTGTATTATTTTAGAAACAGAGAGCATAGCTTTAGTTTGAAATTTATCATCATCACAGACTTTTATAAATTCTACATTTTCAAAGCTAGTGAATTTGAAGAGCTTTTTTATAAAAACACAAGCTTTAAAAAGCTTTTTGAAGAATTTCAAAGCCCAAATTCACTTTTTAAAGGCAACACCGATGAATTTTACAAAGAAGCAAGCAAACTCATAGAAAATTCCAAAGAAAGCTTAAAAGGCTTTTTCATCGATTTAGCCTTTTTAAAAGATGAGCAAAAGTCAAATTTCAAAAACCTAGCAAGCATTTTTAAAACCTTTCATAGAGACTTTTTGCTAAATGAATTTAGCCCAAATGACGCAAACTCATTAAACAACGCATTCTATAAAGAGCTTTTATACATCTTAGGTTTAAGCGAGAGCAAACAACTTTCTAAATTCATCATCACACAAAGTGAGCAAAGCAAACAAGCCCAAGGCACGCTTTATCATCTCATAGCGAGCAAGCTTCCAAAGCATGACTTTGAAGAGGTGTTAAAATTCATCATACTTTGGCTAAACCGCATTTTATTTTTAAAGCTTATCGAGTCTAATTTAGTTAGATTTAATGATGATAAAACCCTTAAATTTCTAAACTATGAAAAAATTCCAAATTTTACTACCCTTTCACACCTTTTCTTTGATATCTTAGCTAAAGAAAAACACACAAGGACGCAGAGTAAATTTAGCTATTTGCCTTATTTAAATTCATCACTTTTTGAAAAACAAGCCATCGAAAAAACTACACTAGAAATCGCTACTTTAGAAAATGATGCTTTGCTAGAGTATCACCCGCACACGCAGTTAAAAGATGACAAAGGCAAAAGTAAAAAAGGTAAAGTAGGTTTGCTTGAGTATTTGTTTGAGTTTTTAGACAGCTTTGATTTTGGAGCAGATGAGCAAAGCGAAGAACTCATCAAACAAAAAGAACTCATCAACTCAAGCGTTTTAGGAAATGTCTTTGAAAAACTAAATGGCTACAAAGAAGGTAGTTTTTATACCCCAAGTTTTATCACTTCATATATGTGTAAAGCAAGTATAGAAAAAGTCGTGCTTGATAAGTTTAACCATATTTTTAAGCTAAATGCCACCAAGCTAAGCGAGCTAAGAACCCAGCTACGCCAAGAAAAAATCCCTCAAGAGCAAAAACTAGCCTTGCTAAATTCCATACGCATTTGCGATCCTGCAGTGGGAAGTGGGCATTTTTTAGTTTCAGCTTTAAATGCCATGCTTATGGTGCATTATGAGCTTGGTTTGTTTGAAGAGGACTTTTACCTAAGCGTGCAAAATGATGAAATTTTAGTGCAAAATCACAAAGGCCAGTTTTTAGAGTATAAACACCCTGATTTTGACAAAGACAAAACCCACCTTTGTCAAAAAGAACTTTTCGAGCGTAAAAAAGACATCATAGAAAACAATCTTTTTGGAGTAGATATCAACCCAAACTCATGTGAGATCACTAAACTAAGACTTTGGATAGAGCTTTTAAAACACAGCTTTTATGAAAGCTTTGATGATACAAACTATCATGATCTTAAAACCCTACCAAACATCGACATCAACATAAAATGTGGGAATTCGCTTATAAGTTATTTTGAAATTCACAAAAGCCTTTCTCACTACCCAAACATCAAAGAACGCATGGATAAATACAAACGCATAGTCAAAGACTACAAAGAAGGCTTTTACACCGACAAAACTCTCATCGCAAAAGAGATCAAAAACCTCAAAGAATCTTTTAAAAATTTCTGCTTAAAAGACAAATTTGCCAAAGAGATTAAGCAACTTACCAACGGCGCTAATGAATACTCTAAAAAATACGGCGATTTTTTAGCGCAAGATGAAAAAGATGAGAATTTTAGAGCATTTTTCTCTAAAAATATGTTTGAATTTGACTTTGATGAAAGTGCAGCTAAGAAAGAATTTAAAAAGCTTAAAAAGCTTTATGAGAGTATATTTGACTTAGAAAGTGCAAATCCTTTTGAATGGCGTTTTGAATTTAGCGAAGTGCTTGATGAGGGCGGGAATTTTCAAGGGTTTGATCTCATCATCGGTAACCCACCTTACATCAGACAAGAAGACATCAAAGAACTAAAGCCAAATTTAGCCAAAAACTATAAAGTCTATAAAGGCACTAGCGACATTTATACTTACTTTTATGAGCTTGGGTTTAATGTGCTAAAGCAAAATGGTGTTTTGTCTTTCATCACTTCAAACAAATACACAAGAGCAGGTTATGGAGAAGCTTTAAGAGAGTTTTTACTCAAAAATACCACACTTTTAGAATACATCGATCTAAATGGTATAAAAGTCTTTGATAGTGCTACGGTAGATACTTCCATACTAAGCTTTGAAAAAGCAAAAACTAAAGATAATAGCTTCAAATACCTAGCCCCAAACACCGAGCTTTTAAAAGAAAACGACTTTAACATAGAAAGCATTTTAAATTTTAACAAAATCGCACAAAATTCTTTAAGCAAAGAAAGCTTTACTTTTAACGATGAGGGTACAAACGCACTAAAAGCAAAGATAGAAAATCACGGCACTCCACTTAAAGACTGGCATGGGCTTAATATAAACTATGGCATAAAAACGGGCTATAATGAAGCCTTTATCATCACTACTGAAAAAAGAGATGAAATTCTAGCTAAATGCAAAGATGAAGCCGAAAAAGAACGCACCGCCAAACTCATACGCAAAATGTTACGCGGTAGAGATATAAAAAGATATAGTTATGAGTGGGCGAATTTGTGGATTATAGTTTTTGAATTTGGAAGTTATAAAATTTTAGAAAAAGAATATCCTGCTATATATAATCATTTAAAGCAATATAAGAAAAAACTTCAAGCTAGGGGACAATGTACTAATAAGCCCATAACGGATCAAAAACCATATTTAGGACAACATCATTGGCTTGAGTTAGATAACAATCCAAATAAAGATTATTTATCGCAGTTTGAAAAGGAAAAAATAATATATAGTGAAATTGTGAGAAGTCCGCAATTTTATTTAGATACAAAGTTAAATTTTTACGCAGAAGCAACAAGTTTTATTTTAACAGGGGAAAATCTAAAATATCTCATTGCTTTTTTAAACAATGATTTTGTGGCTTTTATATTTAAAACATTTTACGCCGGTGGAAACTTAGGTGAAAATGGATTTAGATATAAAAAGGCATTTTTAGAAAGACTTCCTATACCAAAAATAAATTCTAAAAATGAAAAACTAGCAAACGAGCTTATAAGCTTAGTCGATGAGATTTTAGTTTTAAAAGAGCAAGACAAAAACGCAAACACCAAAACCCAAGAAGACAAAATAAACTCTATCGTTTATAAACTTTACAACCTAAACGAAGAAGAAATAAAAATCATTGAAGGCAAGTAATGGAAGATAAGATTATAAACTCTATAGAGAATGCTTTTGATGAAATTAAATACCAAACAAATGTGGAGTATGTTGCCTTGTATTATATTTTTGATAATGAAAAATTACAATTAATTTTTTCAACATTGCATGAAAAAATTATGTCTTGTTTTCAAAGAATGAACACACGTCTTCCTAGCACTGAAAAAGGTAATCACTATTGGGCTAGTGAAAGTGGAACATTAAAATACAGCATAGAGTTAGCATTAGAATTGCAAAAAAAACTTAAAAACAGCAGCTTGTCTTTCGAAATAGATGAATATTACGCTGATGTTTTTAATAAATGTATTAAATTTTTAAAAAGTAGTGGAGGTAGTATAATTCCTATTGGAATGGAAAAAATAGAAATTTATAAAATTATTCCTATATTTAAAAAATCAGGTTTTATTAAAAATTCAAAAACTAATATAGAGTATCAATTAAAAAATATTGGTTGTGGTTCTTATGCGAAAGTATTTAAATATTATGATGAATTTTATCAATGTGATTTTGCTTTAAAAAGATTGAATGAAAATGTAAATACTAAAGAAATTGAAAGATTTTTAAAAGAATTTGAAACAATGAAAAGCATAAACAATCCTTATGTTTTAAAAGTATATTCTTTAAATAAAGATAGAAATGAATATATTATGGAATATGCTGATTTTACTTTAGAAAAATATATAAATCAAAATAATTCCAAACTTTTGATTGATGAAAAAATTAATTTAGGTTGTCAAATAATTAGAGGTATTGAAATTTTATGGAATAAAAAAATATTACATAGAGATATAAGCTTTAAAAATATTTTATTAAAGATATACGATGATATTTATCCTGTAGTAAAAATTTCAGATTTTGGGCTTATAAAAGAGATTGATAGTCAATTAACAAGTGAAAATACAGAAGTAAAAGGAAGTTTAAATGAAATTTCTAGATTACAAAAAAAGGGTTTTAAAAACTATGATACAAGTGATGAAATTTATGCTTTAAGTAGAGTTTTGTATTTTGTAGCCACTGGAAAAACAAATATGGAAAAAGCTAAATGCAACTTTTTACAAAAAGCAACTGATGAAAATATAGAGAATAGATATAAAAATTTAAATGATTTAAGAAAAGATTTTGTTTCTTTTTTAAAAAACTGCACGTAAAAACTCCATAGTGCCAAGCTAAAAGGATAAAAAATGTATTCTAAATTTTTAACTTTATCAGAAATTGATGTTGAAAAAATCAAAGAAAAATTAAAGGAAGTTATAAAATGTTCTTGTGAATATAATATAAAAGAAATAAATGAATATGATATAGATGATTTTAAAATTAATGATGAAGAGTATATAAAAGAACATAAAAATTTATTTATCATAAAAAATAATAAAGAAAATATTTTAAACTTAACAATAGATTTAACAATGTTGTCTAAATTATCTGATATGGATTTTCAAATAAAATTTGAAAGTTTTAATATAGAATTTAAAAACGAAAGCAAAGAAAAAATACATATTAAACAAAATTTGTATTTTAGTAATTGCTATTTTAAACAAATAGATTTAAAAAATATTTGTTTTGAAGATTTTGCAATAAGTAACTATAAGTCTATAGATGATTATAAAGCAATGATTGAATTTAATAATTGCGAATTTAAAAATTTACATTTTAGTCTTAATAATTTTTTAGAAAGTGTTAAATTTACAAATAATACCAAAATAGGTAATTTGTATTTAAGTTTTAATACATTTGAAAAATATTTTTATGTAAAAGATAGTTTTATTGAAAATATATCTTTGCATAAAAATAAATTTAACGATAAATGTTATTTTTTTAGTATTTTTTTTAAAAACAATGCGTATTTTATTAATTCTTATTTTAAAGATAGTGTTGATTTTTATAAGTGCGAATTTGAAAAGACAGCTAGTTTTTATGGAGCTAGATTTGATAAAACTCCAAATTTTTCTCAGGTAATTTTCAAAGGAAATTTAAATGTTGTAAATACAAATTTAAATTTTACTTTTGATGATTTGCAAGATAGAATTAAACAAGAATATGAAGATTTTAATAAAGATAAAAATGAAAAAGATAAAAAATCTTTAGATAAATTTGCAAATGATTTTAGAGATTCTTTTAGAAATTTTAAAAATGCATTGATAAAAGATAATAATCTTTTAGACGCTTCAAATTTTCATAAATACGAGCTTTATTGCAAAGAGATAGAACTAGAAGAGAAAAAGCCCAAGATATTTTCTAAAGAATGGATAGACAAATGGCAACTTGTTTTTTATCACAAGCTTTGTGATCATCATACAGACTTGCTAAAGGTGTTTCATAATCTACTTATAATCATCATGCTTTTTAGTATTTTTTCTTTTGTGCTTGATAAATTTAAACAACCTAGCATAGAAAATCATGCAAAATATCACATCGTTCAAGTAGATACTAATGAAAGCTATATCTTTAAAGAACACAATAAAACGACTTATAATATCTTTGGTTTAAATATAAACAAAGAAAGTGGTAAGCTAGATGAATTTATAAAAAACAATTTTGTTTATGTATTGATTTTATTATTTATAGTTTTATCGATACTTTCTTTCAATATTTTTACTAATTTATATATTTTTGGTAGCTTTTTTTATGTGATTTTTAATTTTTTAGATTTGGTAGCTTTGTATACACATATTGCTATTATAAGTCTTTTTGTATTTTTTGCTTTGAAATTTATTTTACTTGATGATAAGCAAGAAATTATAAGAAAAATCACCATTGGTGTTTCTTATATAGTTTGCATTTTTGCATTACTTGCAAAACCTAGTTTAATGCTTCCTGTATTTGGAAGCTTTTTAGAAAAAGACAGCAACGCTACTTATCCTTTATTGCTTAGTTTATCTGTGGTGCATTTTATACTTGTAGCTTTAGTGATATTCTCACTTCAAAAAACTGCACGTAAAAACTCCATAGTGCCAAGCTGAAAGCAAAATCATGCTTTTAGCTTTAAAGTATGATGAAAAATTTGATTTAAAAATACTTTTGATATAAATATTTTTATTATATTTATATTTTGTTTCAAATATAAACAATACTTTATATTTCATTTGTAAAGTGTAAATTTTTGTTTTTATTAAAAGAGAATTTTTATACTAAATGTTACTCTTATACCCATATAGTTAATTTTTTCTAACAAAAATACACAAAAATAAAAATATTTGTTAAGCTAGATATTGGAAATTTTTATCAAAAGGAAAAATATGTGGCAACAAATATATAATCCATTTGACAACATACTTTTAAGTGCTTTGGTGGCTTTTTTGCCTATTTTGTGCTTTTTGCTTTCTCTTGTAGTTTTCAAACTCAAAGGCTATCAAGCAGGCTTTTTAACTCTTATTTTATCAAGTGTTGTGGCATTGTTTGCTTATGATATGCCGTTTTCTTTATTAGGTGCTAGCTTTATACAAGGTTTTGCAAATGGTATTTGGCCTATAGCTTGGATCATCATCGCGGCCATATTTTTATATAAACTTTCTATCAAATCAGGCTCGTTTGAAGTGATAAAACAAAGTGTTATGAGTATCACTCCAGATCATAGAATTCAAGTGATTTTGATTGGATTTTGTTTTGGTTCTTTTTTAGAAGGTGCTATAGGTTTTGGAGGGCCAGTGGCTATTACCGCTGCATTACTTGTAGGACTTGGGCTTAGACCATTATATGCCGCAGGACTTTGTCTCATAGCTAATACCGCTCCGGTAGCTTTTGGAGCAGTTGGGATTCCTATTATAGCGATGAGTAATCTAGCAGGTATAGAACAGCACGGTGTTTCAGCTATGGTGGGTAGAATGCTTGTGCCTCTTAGCTTGACTATACCATTTTTTATAGTATTTTTAATGGACGGTTTAAAAGGGGTTAAAGAAACCTTTCCTGCTATTTTTGTCGCAGCCGTTTCTTTTACTGCTACACAATTTTGGAGTTCAAATCATTTAGGCGCAGAACTTCCAGATATTATTTCAGCGGTTGTTTCTTTGTCTGTTACTACGATATTTTTAAAATTTTGGAAGCCAAAAAATATTTTTAGATTAGATGATGTAAAAGACTTTGAAAACTCACAAAAGCTAGAATTTAAAAAAGTATTTTTAGCTTGGATTCCTTTTATACTTTTGATTATTTGTATTATTATATGGACTCAACCTTGGTTTAAGGCTTTATTTGCTAAAGATGGAATATTAAATTTTATGCAATTTACTTTGAAATTTAATGAAGCCTTAGGAGCTATCATAAGTCCTGATATAGTTAATCCACAAATCACAAAAACAATGATTCCATCACATACTATAGATTTAGTAGCACAAGCAGGAACTGCTATTTTAGTGGCTGCTTTAATGAGCATTGTTGTGTTGAAAATAAAAATCAACGAAGCTACCGAGTGTTTTTGGGAAACTTTAAAAGAAATGGCCACTCCATGCTTAACTATAGGCTTAGTAGTTGCTTTTGCCTTTATAGCTAAAAATAGCGGTATGAGCACTACTTTAGGACTTGCTTTTTCAAATACAGGCGATGCTTATGCATTTTTTTCTCCCATCATAGGATGGATAGGTGTGTTTTTAACAGGTTCTGATACTAGTTCAAATTTGCTTTTTGGGACATTACAGCAAGTTAGTGCTCAAAAGTTAGGAATTTCAGAAACTTTATTTTTAGCAGCAAATTCTGTTGGTGGAGTTGTGGGTAAAATGATATCTCCTCAAAGTATAGCGGTAGCTTGCGCAGCAGTTGGACTTGTAGGAAAAGAATCTGAATTGTTTAGATTTACTTTAAAATACTCAATAGGTTTTATAATTCTAATAGGAATTTGGACTTTTGTTATAGCATTTTTCTTCCACGGGATTATCCCTGAAGCAGTGCTTTTAAAATAAGGATTGATGATGAAAAAAGTGTATTTATTTGCTACTTGTTTGGGTAGTGCGATAATGCAAGAAAGTGTTTTAAACGCGGTTAGACTTTTAAGAAGAGAGGGGGTTGAGGTTATATTTAAAAAGCAGCAAACTTGCTGCTCTCAACCCTCATTTAATTCAGGGTATTTTAAAGAAAGTAAAAATATAGCTTTGCATAATATAAAACTTTTTACTCAAGATTATCCTATAGTAGTGCCAAGCGGTTCTTGTGCGGGGATGATGAGTCATGATTATTTAGAGCTTTTCAAAGATGATGAGCATTTTAACTTGGTAAAGGAATTTAGCTCTAGGGTGATTGATCTTAGCCAGTATTTAGATGAGGTTTTAAAGGTTGATTATGAAGACAAAGGCGAACCTATAAAAGTGACTTGGCACTCTAACTGCCATGCATTAAGAATTCAAAAAAGCATACAAGCGAGCAAAAATCTGCTAAAAAAACTCAAAAATGTGGAATTAATTCCTCTAGAATTTGAAGAAGAATGCTGTGGTTTTGGAGGAACTTTTTCTGTGAAAGAGCCTCAAATTTCAAACTCTATGGCACAAGAAAAAATCAAAGATATCCAAAATACAGGCGTAAAATATGTATTAAGTTCTGATGGTGGGTGTTTGATGAATATTGCAGGCACGATGAGTAAAATGGGGCTTGATATAAAAGGAATTCATTTGTATGATTTTTTAAACAAGCGTCTTGAAGGAGTTGCGATATGAAAATGACACATGAACAAATTGTGGATGTGAAAATTCATGATAAGCAAATGCGAGAGAATTTAAGATCTGCCATGCATACTTTGCAAAAAAATCGTTTAAAAGTTATAGATGAGAAATTTAATGATTGGCAAGGACTAAGATCTAAAGCTAAGCAAGCTAAAAACAATGCTTTATCAACTTTACACGATAGGCTTTTAGAATTTGAACAAAATGCCACTAAAAATGGCATAAATGTCCATTGGGCGAGTTCTGATGAGGATGCCTGTGAGATTATATATGAATTAATGGTAGAAAAAAACATCGGTAAAATTCTAAAAGGTAAATCTATGGCTAGTGAGGAAATAGGTTTAAACCACTACCTAGAATCCAAAGGTTTAAAAGCCATAGAAACAGATTTAGGCGAACTTATATTGCAGTTAAATGATGAAACTCCCGTGCATATTGTAGTTCCAGCGGTACATAAGAACCGCTATGAAATCGGTAAAATTTTTCAAGAAAAATTAGGCTCTAATTTAGAAAGTGAGCCAGAAAAGCTAAATTCTATTGCAAGAAAGCATTTAAGAGATGAATTTGAAGGGCTTAAAATGGGACTTAGCGGAGTAAATTTTGCTATGTCTAAAGAAGGTGCTTTTTGGCTTATAGAAAATGAGGGAAATGGTAGGATGTGCACCACAGCAAGTGATATACATGTAGCACTTTGTGGTATAGAAAAAGTTATGGAAAGCTTTGAAGATGCTGCCACTATGGTGTCTTTACTTACTCCATCAGCTACGGGTCAATTTATACCAACTTATAACAATATCATTACAGGACCTAGAAAAAATGGAGATTTAGATGGCCCAAAAGAAGTGCATATTATTCTTTTTGATCATAATAGAAGCAAAATGCTAAATGATGAAGATTATTATGAAGCTTTGCGTTGTATAAGATGTGGGGCTTGTATGAATTTTTGTCCTGTGTATGATAAAATAGGTGGCCATACTTATCAAAGTGTATATCCAGGGCCGATTGGAGAAGTCATAAGTCCTAATCTTTTTGGTATGCAAGAAAATGGTGATATTCTTACTTTTTGCTCGCTTTGTGGAAGATGTTCTGAAGTTTGTCCGGTAAGAATTCCTCTTGCGGATTTAATACGCAAATTAAGAGCAGCAAAAGTAGGTCAAGGAAGTTTTGATAATATCACTCCAAATACTGCTGAAGCTATGGCATTTAAGATTTTTGAAAAAGTAGCTACAACTCCTATTATTTGGAAAAATACTTTAGCAAATTTACATAATTTTAATTGGCTTTTGCAAAAAGGAAAAAATTCTTTACCAGTAGTTAAAAAATGGAGTGCTTATAAGGAATTTCCACAAATAAAACTTGATCTTTATAAAGAACTTGAAAATATGCAAGGAGTAAAGTGTGAGTAGAATAAATGAAATTTCTTCACAAAGCAAAAAAGCTATTTTGGATAAGATTAAAAATACACATTTATCTTTTGAAAAAATTCCGACTATGGATCCTATAGAGCATATCAAAACAAGTGATGATATGTATAGTGAGTTAAAAGAAAAAATGAGTGCAAATAAATACATAGTAGAAGAAAGCTCGTTAGAAAAATTAGAAGAAAAAATCAATCAAATTGTTAAAAGTTATGGCTATAAAAGTCTTATTTATCCTGATAATTTAAATTTAGATATAAATAAAATTGAAGCCGAAAAAAAGACTTGTTTTAATCAAGAGATTGAAAAAATACGAAAAGAAGTTTTTCATAGTGATTTTTCTATCATCCAAGCAAGAGTTGGAGTAAGCTCACATGGCGTTGCTTTAGTTTTGTCTGATAAAACTCAACCAAGAATGCTTTCTTTGGCTCCTATGCTTTGTATTGTTTTATTAAAAAAAGAAAATATTGTAAAAAGCATTAGCCAAGCATTGAATTTAGTAAAAGAAGAAAATGAAATTTTACCTAGCAATATTTTGTTTATAGCAGGGCCATCAAGAACTGCAGATATTGAACTTATCACTGTTTTTGGAGTTCATGGATCTCAAAAGGTTCATATTATACTTTATTGATTTATTTAGAATTTGCACTTAGTGTAAATTCTAAAATCACCTTCAAATCAAAAATTAACTTCTTGGTTTTTAAAACATTAATTAAATTATATTTTTATCAACCTTTGCTATTTTATTGATTTTAGTTATATTTAAGATATTTTTTGACATAGTAAAAAAGGTATTAACTTAAATTTTAAAACTATAAAAAGGAAAATCATGTTAAAAACAAGTTTTAAAAAGGCAGTATTTTTACCAAGTATTAGTATTATAGTTGTTTTAAGCCTTAGTTGTATTTTCTTGCCTAAACTTACAAATGATTTTATCAATCATATAAAAAGTGGAATTTTTGCAAATTTTTCATGGTTTTATATATTAAGTGTGAGCTTTTTTGTGTGTTTTATGCTCGCACTTGCACTTTCAAAATTTGGCGATATTAAACTCGGCGATGATGATGAAAAACCTCATTTTAAATTTACTTCTTGGCTTGCTATGCTTTTTGCTACGGGTATGGGCGTGGGGCTTATGTATTTTGGTGTGGCTGAGCCTCTCATACATAAAAAAGCCTTGCAAACAAGCGATGAAGAAGCTATGCTACATACTATCTTTCACTGGGGAATTCACCCATGGGCTATTTATGGGGTGTGTGCTTTGGCTATGGCGTATTTTGGTTTTAGATATAAAATGCCTCTTAGTTTGCGTAGTGCTTTTTACCCTTTGCTTAAAGATAAAATTTATGGTTTTTGGGGAAATTTAGTTGATATGCTTGCTTTAATTGTCACGGTTTTTGGCATTAGTACCACACTTGGTTATAGTGCATCTCAACTAAATGCGGGCTTTTCAAATTTGGGTATTTTAAACGGACAAAGCTTTTTAGAACAAAGCGTGATTATAATCATCATTATTTCTTTGGCCACACTCTCATCGATTAGTGGCTTAACAAAGGGTTTAAAAATTTTAAGTGAAGCAAATTTAGTTTTTGCAGTGTGTTTAATGCTTTTTGTGCTTTTTTCAACAAATACCATCCAAATTCTTTCACAATTTAGCTCTAATATTGGAAATTATTTGCAAAATTTAATTTCTTTGAGCTTTAAGACTTATTATTATGAAAAAGAACATATAGAATGGTTTAATAATTGGACTATTTATTATTGGGCTTGGTGGCTTAGTTGGGCACCTTTTGTGGGCTTTTTCATTGCTAAGATTTCTCGTGGTAGAACGATAAGGGAATTTATTTTTGGCGTGCTTGTAGTGCCTACTAGTTTTAATATACTTTGGTTTAGCATTTTTGGCAATAGTGCTTTAAATTTCAATGATATTTTAAGTCCTTTTACTTCAGCACCTGAAAGTTTGCTTTTTTATTTTTTACAAAATTTTTCTTTTTCTTATTTTAGTTCTTTGCTTGCGCTTTTGGTTTTAGCTTTGTTTTTCATCACTTCAGCAGATAGTGGGATATTTGTGTTAAATTCTTTAAGTAGTGGTGGCGCTCATGAGCCATACAAATGGCAAAATATCCTTTGGGGTTTTGTGCTTGCGCTTTTAGCTACTTCTTTGCTGTATTCAGGTGGCTTGGGGGCGATTTTAAGTATCACTATGATAGTGGCTTTACCTTTTGCATTTTTGCTTTGTTTGATGTGTTTTTCATTGCTTAAAGGCTTAATTGTAGATGTGAATTACTCTTTAACTAAGCTCAGTCAAAGTAGTGTGTATTTTACAGGAGAATTTTGGCAAGAAAGACTTGCTAGAATTTTAAAACAAAGCAAAGAACAAGACATACAAAATTTCTTAAATACCAAAGTTAAAAATGCTATGGAATCACTCAGCCAAAGTCTAAAAAACTACGGCTTGAAAACACAGATCGTTCAAGAAAAATCAAGTATAAGTTTGATTATAAAAAAAGAATTTGCAAAAGATTTTATCTATGGAGTGCAAGTAGTAAAAAAACAAGCAAGCCAAAGCATAATCGATGATAAATTTATGCCAACTTATTCTAAAGAATTTATCTTTGAGCCACAAACTTTCTTTGCTGATTCGCGTAATGGTTATAATATAGAGTATTTAAACGAGCAAGAAATCATCGTAGATATACTAAAGCAGTATGAGAGGTATTTGCAACTTTTATTTGATGATAAAAATGAAATTTTTACCAAAGCTTATGATTAAAAAGCGTTATAATTACACTTTATTCTTATAAGAAAGGCCTTTTATGTTGAGATTTTTTTTAATGTTTTTTTGTGCTTTAAATCTTTTTGCTATTACGCCAAAAGATACGATCGTTATAGCAGTGGAAAATGAGCCAGAGCGTATAAATCCGCTTTTTAGTGAAGATCATGATGTGGCAATTGCTCTTGTGTTTTCAGGACTTACACGCTTTGATGAAAATATGAATCTAGCGCCTGATCTTGCTAGTTCTTGGAAAGTTAGTAAAGATGGGCTTGTTTATGAATTTACTTTAAGAGATGATATATTGTGGCATGATGGGGCTAAATTTAGTGCCAAAGATGTGGAATTTAGTATAAATGCTTTAAAAGATGAGAAGTTAAATTCACCCTCAAAGGTAAATTTTGACGCAGTTAAAGAAGTAAAAATCATTGATGATTATCATTTGATTATTACACTTTCAAAGCCTTTTCCTGCATTTTTAGACGCTTTGAGTGTGGGAATTTTACCAAAACATTTACTTGAAAAAGAAAATTTAAATACTACTAAATTTAATCAAATGCCTATAGGAACAGGACCATATAAGCTAAAACAATGGAAAAAAGGTCAATACATGATCTTAGAAGCAAATGAAAATTATCATTTAGCTAAGGTAAAAACACCAAAACTCACGCTAAAACATATTAAAGATCCAAGTATTAGCGCTATTGAGCTTAAAAATGGTTCTATTGATGTAGCTTTAGTCGATTTTGCTCTAGCTTCAAATTTTGCAAATGATAAAAACTTTAAAATGCTTATAGAGCCTTCGGCTGATTATCGTGCTTTGATGTTTAATTTTAATCATGAGTTTTTAAAAGATCAAAATGTGCGTTTAGCGCTAAATTATGCTATCGATAAGAAAGCTATTGTGGATTCTCTTTTGCATTCTTTTGGAAAAGTAGCAAATCATCCTTTGGAAAAATCATGGGCAAATCCTAAAGAATTTGCAACTTATACTTATGATGTAAAAAAAGCAAATGAGCTTTTAGCAAAAGCAGGCTTTGTGAAAAACAAAAATGGAATTTTAGAAAAAAATGGCAAAGAATTTAGCTTTGAAATGTATGCTATGAGTGAAGATCCACTAAGAATAGCTTTGGTAAATATCTTACAAAGTGAGTTTTTAAAGCTTGGTATTAAGGCAAAGGCAGTTGCTAAGCCGAGTGGAAGTTTTGACTATACTAAGATTGACAGCTTTTTGGTAGGTTGGGGTAGTCCTTATGATCCTGATTTTCATACTTTTAGAGTTTTTGAAAGCTCTCAAGATAGTGCTTTAAACTCTAGTGGATGGAATTTTGGTCATTATCAAAATGCTAAAGTTGATGAAGCTCTGATAAAAGCTAGAAATTCACTTGATGTAAATGAAAGAAAAAAATACTATAAAGAATTTATTGACGCTTTATATAAAGATCCTGCATTTTTATTTATAGCTTATATTGATTATCCTTTAGTTTTTGCTAAAAATATCCAAGGTATAAAACCTCATATTTTAGGTCATCATGGGGTAGGTTTTACTTGGAATGCTTATGAGTGGAGCAAAAATTAGTGCTAAAACTCATTTTTAAACGCCTTTTATGGGCGTTTTTTTTGATGATTTTTGCAAGTTTTTTATGTTTTGTGATGATTTATCATGCTAAAGGAAGTGTGGTTTTTGCTAGTGTGCCTCAAGGAACTAGCCTTAAAATAAAAGAAGAAATTGAGCACAATTTAAATTTAGACAAGCCTTTATTAGAGCAGTATGAAAATTGGCTTTTTAATGCCATGAAAGGCGACTTTTCTTACTCTTTAATCAGCGGAGAAAAGGTTAATGAAATTTTAAAAGAAAAACTTCCCTATACCATCATACTAGGAAGTTTGGCTTTTTTGGTGCTTTTTGTGTTATCTTTGGTTTTAGCACTTTTTTGCGTTCTTTATAAAGATAGTTTTTTAGATAAGATTATTACCTTTTCAACGATGAGTTTTTTTGCATTGCCTGCTTTTTCTTTATCGCTAATGCTTATTTTAGTTTTTGCTGTATTTTTTAAGCTTTTTCCAAGTTCGGCTATTGCTGATATTGGCTTTGAAGATGATGTATTTAATCGTTTGTGGCATTTGTTTTTACCAGTATGTGCTTTAGTGCTTTCACATTTAGCTGTTTTTGTGCGTTTTATAAGGACAAGTTTGATTGATAGTTTAAATCAGGGCTTTATAGAAAGTGCTTTTGCAAGAGGGCTTAGCAAAACAAGAATTTATTTGCATTTTGTGTTAAAAGATGCTTTTGCTTCTATACTCGCGTATTTTGGCGCTTCCTTTGTGAGTTTTTTAATGGGAACTTATATAGTAGAAAGTGTGTTTTCTTATGAGGGTGTTGGAAATTTAGTGATTAAAAGTATATTGTTTAAAGACTATCCTGTGGTGCTAGCTGTGGTAATTTTTAGCATTTTAGTGGTAGTGCTTGTAAATTTGATCGTAGAGATAATTTGCAAGATGATTAATCCAAGGTTTGCCAATGCGTAAGTTTTGCGTGATGATGATTTTGCTAAGTTTTATTTTAGCACTTTTTGCACCTTTAATAAGTTCTTATGATCCTAATTTAGTGGATTTAAGTAAGGCCAAAATAGCCCCAAATTTAAGTCATATTTTTGGCACAGATTTACTTGGTAGAGATGTTTTTACGCGTATTTTATATGCCTTGCGTATTTCTTTATTTGTAGGGGTAATGGCGGCATTTTTTAGCGTGCTTTTTGCTTGTGTTTATGTGTTTTTAACAAGATTTTTTGCTTATGCTTTTTTTGCTAGAGTGCTTGATATGCTTTTGGCTTTACCTTCTTTACTTGTGATTATGTTTTTTCAAAGTTTTTTGGCGGGATCTTTGTGGAGTATGATTTTTATCATCGCTTTGGGGCATTTTGCTTTTGTGGCAAAAGTACTTGATACTCAGCTTAATAAATTTCAAAAACTTGAGTTTTATCAAAATGCTATTATTCTAGGTTCTAGTAAGATGAAAGCTTTATTTAGCGAGCTTTTACCTGCTTGTTGGAATTTGCTTTTTGTGCTTTTTGTTTTAAATATCGCCCATGCTATTACAAGTGAAGCTACTTTAAGCTTTTTTGGCTTGGGTGTAGAGCTTTGGACTCCAAGTTTAGGAAATATGTTAAATGAAGCAAGTAAGGCTGTGTTTTTAGGATTTTGGTGGATGATAGTTTTTCCAGTAGCCTTTATACTTATGCTTATCCTACCTTTGCTTGCTTTGGGTAATGACTTACAAGAAGAGATTAAAGCATGATAGAAATTGCAAATTTAAATCTTAGTTTTAAAGATAAGATCTTATTAAAAGATATAAATCTTAATTTAGAAGATGGTAAAGCTTTGGCTATCATGGGTAAAAGTGGAGCGGGAAAAAGCTTGCTTTTAAAAAGCATGATTAAGCTTTTTGATAAACACTATAAGCTTAATGCACAAAAATTTAGGATAGATCAAAAAGATATTTTAATTTTAAAAGAAAAAGAGCTAAATATTTTAAGAACTAAGGTAAATTTACTTTTTCAAGATGTTTATGGGAGTTTTTATCCTCTTGTTGACATAGGGAGTTATTTTAATATAGTTTTAAAAACTCATACTAATTTAAGTACAAAAGAGATTAAAGAGAAGGCCTTTTATTATTTTGAGTGTTTAGGGCTTAAAAATCATGATCTTTTATGGCATTCTTTTATATATCAGTTAAGTGGTGGTATGGCAAGACGCATTCAAATAGCTCTAGCTTTACTAAGCGAGGCTAAGTATTTATTGTGTGATGAGATTACAAGCTCACTTGATAGAGCTAATGAAGAAAAAATCATCGCTATTTTAAAAGAGTTAAAAACACAATTTAAAAATCTCATTTTCATTACTCATGATATAAATTTAGCTAAAGAGCTTTGTGATGAGGTGGCTATCATAGAAGATAAAACTTTGATTTATCAAATGCCTGTGAAAGAGTTTTTAAGCAATCCAAAAGGTGTTTTTGCTAAAGAATTGTTAAATTATTTTGAGAATGAGAATGTTTTTAGAAGTTAAAAATTTAAGCAAATCTTATAAATTTAAAAAACATTGGTATTTAAAGGAAGAGGAAATTTTTGTTTTTAAAGATGTGAGTTTTTCTCTAAATCAAAATGAAAATTTATTGCTTTGTGGGGAAAGTGGTAGTGGTAAAAGCACTTTAGCTAAAATTCTTTGTATGCTTGAATGTGCAAATACTGGAGAGGTTTTGTTTGAAAATGAAAATATATTAAATTTAGATTTTAACGCTCAAAGAAAATTACGCCAAAAAATTCAATATATTTTCCAAGATCAAAAGCTAGCTTTAAATCCTTACAAAAATACCAAAAGACTTTTGATTGATGTGTATGAAAATTTTAAACTTAAGCCCGATTTTGGAGAGCTTTTTAAACTTTTTGATGCTTTTGAGCTTGAAAAAGATATTTTAAATTTAAAACCTTCTAAATTAAGTGGCGGTCAAAGCCAAAGATTAGGTTTGATTAGAGCTTTGCTTTTAAAACCAAAATTGCTTATTTTAGATGAAATCACAGCAGCACTTGATATACCAACTACTTGTAAAATTCTAAATTATTTATATGCTTTTCAAAAAAAATACGATATTACTTATATTTTTATTTCTCATCAGGAAAAAATCTTACAAGATATTTGCCATAAAAAAATGTATTTATAATAAAGATAAAAACTGTTTCATTTTGAAATACATAAAAATTTATTTTTTTGATAATAAGTTTTTATATAGCTAAATTGAAGTAAAATAAATTTAATTATGCTTAAATAAAAGGTTTATTATGACGCACGCAACTATAGAGCATCAATACTTTGGCATCTTTGCAATGCTTGTTATTGCAAGTGTTATATTTTTTACTTTGGTGTATATTTCTTCTAAAATAGGCTCTAAGCTAGCCTCTCATAATAGAAAAAAACTTGGATTAGGAATTTATGAGTGCGGGCCTATGGCTTCTAAACAAGCAAATAAAATCAATTCTCAATTTTTTGTTTTTGTTTTGATTTTTATTTTGCTTGATATTGAAGTGGTGTTTTTATTTCCTTGGGCGGTGATTTTTAAAGATTTAACCGCAGAACTTTCAAAATATGGCTTATCTTTATTTGCCTTAGTGGAAGTGTTTGTTTTTATTTTATTACTTGCAGTAGGCTTTTTATATGCTTATAAAAAAGGAGCATTTGCATGGCAGAGTATCAAAAAATGAGTAATGCGCCAGTTGTTTTAACTACGGTTGATAAGTTAGTGCAATGGGGTAGAAGTAATTCTTTATGGGCACTATCTTATGGACTTGCCTGTTGTGCTATTGAAATGATGGCAGCAGGTGGTGCAAGATATGATTTTGATAGATTTGGAACAATTTTTAGAGCAAGTCCAAGACAATCTGAAGTAATGATTATAGCGGGTACTTTAAGTAAAAAACATGCTGAATTTACAAGAAGACTTTATGATCAAATGCCTGATCCTAAATGGGTTATTTCTATGGGTTCTTGTGCAAATACCGGCGGTATGTTTAATACCTATTCTACTGTCCAAGGAGTGGATAGGATTATTCCTGTTGATATTTATGTACCAGGCTGTGCCCCGCGTCCTGAAACTTTTCAATTTGCTTTGATGATTTTGCAAAAAAGAATTCGTAAAGAAAAAGCAAGCAGAAAAATAGCTCCAAAAAGGCTTATATGATGAGAAAATATAGCGATAAGAAAAATGCTCAGTTAAAAAATTATTATGAGGATAGATTTTACCATGCACCTGCAACTAAAAAACTAAGCATAGAAAGCAGTATTTTTGAGAGTGATCATCAAATTTTAAGCCAAGAATTTGAGTTAAAAAATTCTTTTATAGAGCTTGATTTTTGGGTGATTGAGATAAACAAAGATGATAATGTTGCTATTCTTGATAAGCTTAAGAATTTAGGTTATAGCTGTTTTACTGACGCAAGTGCGATTGATTTTGTCGCTCAAAAACAGGGTTTTGAAGTATATTATCAGCTTTTAAATATGGAGAAAAATTTAAGAGTGAGAATAAAAACTTTCGTTGGTTTAAAAGAAAGGCTTCAAAGTGTTATGAGCGTTTTTAAGGGTGCTAATTGGTGTGAGAGAGAAATATATGATATGTTTGGAATTTTCATCATCAATCATCCGAACTTAAAAAGACTTTTAATGCCTGATGATTGGTATGGATATCCTTTTTTAAAAAGCTATCCTTTGCATGGTGATGAATTTGCTAAATGGTATGAGATAGATAAAATTTTTGGTAAAGAATACCGCGAGGTTGTAGGTGAAGAAAATAGAGATCCAGGTTTTGTAGATGAAAAAGACACGCTAAACTTTAGTAGAATTTATCATGAGGTTGGTAAAGGCGAAGCTCCAAGAGAGGATAAATACCTACAAGAATATCAAGAAGAAGGTGGCGTGCCTTTTGTTAAAAAAGCCAAAAGAACGCAAGTAAAAATTTTAGATAAGAGAAGATAAAATGCAAATTTCTACTAAATTAAAACCTTATTATGAAAATATAAGCTTTGAGCGTGAAGATGGCACCATGATAGTAAATCTTGGCCCTCAACATCCAAGTGCTCATGGAAATTTACGCCTTATTTTAGAGCTTGATGGAGAAGAAATCACCAAGGCTGCTCCTTGTATAGGTTATATGCATCGTGGTATGGAAAAAATGGCTGAAAATATGATCTATCAAGAGTTTATCCCAACTACTGATAGAATGGATTATATCGCAGCTAGTGCAAATAATTATGCCTATGTAGCTGCTGTGGAAAAACTTTGTGGTTTGGAAATTCCACGCAGAGCAAGTGTGATAAGGATGATTTTACTTGAGTTAAACCGTATTGCTTCGCATTTGTTATGGCTTGCTACACATGCGCTTGATATTGGTGCGATGACAGTATTTTTATACTGCTTTAGAGAGCGTGAGTATGTACTTGATCTAATAGAAAAATATTGCGGGGCAAGACTTACGCATTCATCTATGAGAATAGGCGGGGTAATGCTTGATTTACCTGAAGGTTTTTTAGATGAACTTTTGGTATTTTGTAATAAATTTCCAAATGATATAAAAGATTATGAAGCTTTGCTTGATGATAATAGAATTTGGCGCGCAAGAACTGAAAATGTAGGAGTTGTAAGCAAAGAACAAGCGCTAAGTTGGGGTTGTAGTGGGGTTATGCTAAGAGGAAGTGGTATTGCTTATGATGTTAGAAAAGAAGAGCCTTATTTGCTTTATGATGAGGTAGATTTTGGCGTGCCTGTGGCCAAAATGGGTGATTCTTATGCAAGATATAAGGTTTATATGCAAGAATTTAGAGAAAGTTTAAAAATTTTAGTTCAATGTGCTAAGCTTTATCAAGATACTCCGCCTGAAATTTTATGCAATCATCCTGAGTATGTAAGTGCTTCAAAAGAGCAAATCATGACGCAAAATTATTCTCTTATGCAACATTTTGTCCTAGTAACCCAAGGTCTAAAACCACCAAAAGGAGAGGTGTATGTGCCAACTGAAAGTCCAAAAGGCGAACTTGGATTTTTTATCCACTCAGATGGTAGCGGCAGGCCATATAGATTAAGAGCTAGAACCCCAAGCTTTTTTCATTGTGCATTTTTAGAAGAAATGCTTGTTGGATCATATTTGGCTGATGCAGTGGCAATTTTAGGAAGTATTAATATAGTTTTAGGCGAGATAGACCGATGAGACGCGTGGATTTAAGAAAAAGTCAAGATTTGTTTAAGGATTTAGAACAAATCATTCAAAATTCTTACATGGGTGAAGTTTTAGTAGTTTTATTTGAAATAGGAGATTTTTCTAATGTAGAAAAAAGTTTTGCTTTCATAAAAGAGCAAAATTGTGAACTTTTAAATTCTTTAAAATTTAATCAAGTAGATTGGACTATAGTTTTTAAAAAGGTAGGACAATGAAATTAGCAAAATATCAAGAAGGCTTAAATGCTTTGTGTTTTGTGGATTTGCTTTCTTTAAAAAATCCTTCACTTTGCGCTAAGCTTAACAAAAGTAAAAATTATAATATTTCTTGTTTAGAGGATAAAAATTTAAAAGCAAACTTTTATAAATGTGAGATTGCAAGTGTGCCTTTCGTGCTTGCTTTGCTTTGTAAGATGAGCTTGGAGACTGAATTTGACGAATTTGATGAGGGGTATTTAAGTGCTGAATCTTGCTTTGGTGAAGAAGAAGCTTTAGAGATTTTAGAGTTTTTAAAAGAAGCAAAATGTATTATTTTTGATGAAAATTTATATCAACATAAAGATTTTGAAAATATTAAGTATTTTTTAGAAAAACTTTGTCATAAATTTAATCTTTTGCTAATTTGCTCTAATGAAAATGAAGAAAATTTATCAATACAAAATTCTTTTAGTGAGCTTTTAGAACTTGATAATTTTGATGGAACTATTATCATGCAAGCACCTTTGGGAGACAAAAATTTGCATTGCTCTTCTTCCTTTGCTTTAATTGCTAAGGTTAAGGATGAGGATAAAATTAATTTAAAAATAAACACTCAAGAATTTACAACTATAGTAAAAATCAATCATGATTTGAAAGGCACGGTGGCTTTGTTTGATTATGAAAGCGCTGATTTTGCTTTTTCAAAAGCTCAAGTTAAGGTTATAAAATGAAAGTTATCATTAATGGTATAGAATGTGAGGCAAATGAGGGTGAGTATATCTTAAATGTCGCAAGAAAAAATGATATTTTCATTCCTGCAATTTGTTATTTAAATGGTTGTTCTCCAACACTTGCTTGTCGTATGTGTATGGTAGAAGCTGATGGTAAAAAGGTTTATTCTTGCAATACTAAAGTTAAAGAAGGTATGGTAGTAGAGAGTGATTTATCAAATTTATGGGATGAGCGTAATGCTATCATGCAAGCATATTGCATCAACCACCCTTTACAATGTGGGGTATGTGATAAATCCGGTGAGTGTGAGCTTCAAAACTTTACACACAAAGCAAGAGTAAATGTGCAAAATTATTGGATTAAAGATACCCATAAAGAGCATAAAAAATGGGGCGAGATTAATTATGATCCAGCTTTATGTATCGTGTGTGAAAGATGTATTACAGTTTGTAAAGATAAAATAGGAGAAAGCGCTTTAAAAACTACTCCAAGAGGAGCAAGCGCGCCCGATGCAAGCTTTAAAGAAAGTATGAGTAAAGATGCGCTAGCTATTTGGACTAAATTTCAAAAGAGTTTAATTGCGCCAAGTGGTGGCGATATGCTTGATTGTTCTTTTTGTGGAGAATGTACAAGTGTATGTCCAACGGGAGCTTTGGTGGGTTCGGCTTTTCAATATACATCTAATGCTTGGGAGTTAAAGAAAATTCCAGCTAGTAATCCGCATTCAAGTGATTGTGAGTTGATGTATTATGATATTAAACAAACTAGTATTAATAATCAAAAAGAAAAAATTTATAGAGTGAGTAATGATTTTGCTTTTGCTACGCTAAATAAAGCTGCAAGATATGGTTTTAATACCCAAAATGAAGTTCAAGGTAAAGACGAAAAAGCTTTTGAAAAACTAGTAAATATGATAAAAAATAATGAAATAAAAAATATTTTATTTAATAGTTTTATTACTAACGAAGAAGCTTTAATCTTGCAAAATTTAAGTAAAAAATTTAATCTTAATCTTATAAATCATGAAGCTAAAAAATTCCAAGATTTCCTAGCTTGTTTTTATCAAAATGCAAATGCAATATATAATGCAAATACAGACGATATCACTCAAAGTGATTTTTTAATCATCGTAGGTTCGTTTTTACGCTATGATGCGCCAACGCTAGGATATAAAGTTAATAACGCTTTGGTAATGAATAAAGGTGCAGGGCTATATTTTCACCCTATAAAAGATAAAGGCGTGGATAAATATTCTAAAAATTTCTTGCAGATTAATCATGATATTAAAGATAATGAAAGTATTTTATTATTTATCTTGCAAAAATTTGCCAAAGAGCTTTCGCAGGATTTTAAAAACACATTAGAAAATGCATATTATCAAGATACAAAAGAAATAGAAGAAACTATTAATGAAGAAGTTACTGAAAAGATAGAAAAGCAAAATGAAAATGGCGAAACTATTATAGAAGAAGTTAAAAAACTTGTGCCTAAAAAAATTAAAAAAAGCATAGAGGTGCAAAGATCAAATTATGCGAAAAATCTTGGCATAGATGAGGATATTTTAGAAACTTTACTCGCAAAAAAGCAAAAATTTACACTTATTATAGGAAGTGATTTTTACTATGATGAGCAAAGTGCCAAGCTAGCAAAACTTTGTGCTTTGGTGCAAAAATATACTGAATTTAAAGTCTTTTTAAATCCAACTTGCACTAATACCTTAGGTGTGAGTTTAATTTGTGATTTAAGTCAAGATTTTCAAGCAGGAAAAACATTAGGTTATAACGAAAAAGGCGATTTTACTTTTTCTTATGATGGGCATTTTGATCTTGCAAGTTCTAGTTTAAATCAACAAGAAGGTAGCTTTGTAAATTATGATAAAAGATTAGTTCCTACAAATGCGGCTTTAGAATTTAAAGGTTATTTTTTAAATGATTTGGCAAATGCCTTAGGTTTTGATGAAGAATTTACGATCAACTATACTAAATTTTTACCACAAAATAAAGGCTTTAGGGTAATTGACTTTGATGAGTTAGAAAATCATTATGATAATGGTGGGGTAAATCATAGAGGTTATGAGCTTGATTTTTCCCATTTTGAGTTTGAAAAAACATTAAGCATTCAAGAAGTTAAAGAGCAAAATGAAGGAAATTTAACTTTATATCATGCAAATAGCATTCATCAGTTTTCAAAGCTTAGTAATAGAGCTTTTAATGAGGTTGGAGCTTTATTTTTATCGTCTGATTTAATGCAAAAATTTGATTTAAACCAAGATGATAGTGTTATTTTAAAAAATGAAAAAACTCAAATTGCTATAAGTGTAAAATGTGATGAATCTTTAGAAAATGGTGCGTATTTAGGGGATTATGATAGTAAGATTGATTATAAATCTTTATTTGATAATACTCGATATGTAAAAGTTTGGCTTGAAAAAGCAGGAGCTAAAATATGAGTGATATTACTTTTTTTATTGTAGAAACAATTATAAAATGTGTGCTTGTTATAGCTATTTTTGCTACTTTAGCAGGCTTGGCAACTTATCTTGAAAGAAAGGCTTTGGCTTTATTTCATCGTCGTTTAGGGCCTGATATGGTAGGTCCTTTTGGATTGCTTCAGGTAGTTGCTGATATGATTAAACTTTTTACTAAAGAGGATATAGTGCCAACTTATGCTCAAAAAGTGGTATTTTTAATTGCTCCATTGATTGCAGCAATTTGTGCTTTTGTAGCAATTGCAGCTATACCTATTTTTCCTGAATTTACTTTATTTGGTAGAGTGATTCGTCCTATTATCGCTGATATTAATGTAGCCTTGCTTTTTGTTGTAGGTATGGGTGGAGTTAGTTTTTATGCGATTTTTTTAGGAGGTTTAGCAAGTAATAATAAATGGTCGCTGCTAGGCGGGGCAAGAGGGCTTGTTTCTATTATCTCTTATGAGAGCGTTGCAGGGCTTTCTTTGGTGTGTGTTGTAATGCTTGTTGGATCTTTGTCTTTAGTAGATATTAATAACTATCAAAGTGATGGCATACTTTCTTGGCTTATTTTTAAACAACCTTTAGCTTTTATTTTATTTGTGATAGCTATTTTTATAGAAACTAATAGAACTCCACTTTGTTTAAGTGAAAACGAAACCGAACTTGTTTCAGGTTATGGCACTGAATATAGCGGACTTAGATGGGGTATGTTTTTTATCGGAGAATATACAGCCATGATTACCGGAGCGATTATGATATCGCTTTTATTTTTGGGTGGATTTAATGATTTTTGGATTATACCAGGGGCTATTATGATGCTTTTGAAAGTGTCTTTTGTGTTCTTTTGGTATTTTTGGGCTAGAGGTGCTTTTCCGCAACTGCGTCCTGATCAAGTAATGAGAATGTGTTATTTGATTTTAATACCTTTAGCGGTTTTAAATTTATTAATTAGTGCTTTAGTACTTGTGATATAGGAAAAAACAATGAAAAAAGGTTATTTTAAAGTAGATTTTGAGCGTAAAAATCCTCAAAATACTTATGAAAAATTCATACAAGTAATCAAGCGTTCTTTAAATACAGAGCTTTTTGTAGGTTTATTTGTCGTATTAAGAGAAATGTTTAAAAAAAACAATAGCGCAACGATTAAATATCCTATGGAAAAAGTTGCTTTAGATGATAGATATCGTGCAGTTCATCGTTTGATGCGTTTTATTGAAAGTGAAAATGAATGTTGTATTGGTTGTGGCTTGTGTGAAAAAATTTGCATTAGTAATTGTATAAGAATGGAAACGAGTTTAAGCGAAGATGGACGCAAAAAGGTCGAAAATTATAGTATTAATTTAGGGCGTTGTATTTATTGTGGATTTTGCGCTGATGTTTGTCCTGAACTTGCCATTGTGCATGGTAAAGAATATGAAAATGCCGCAGAGCAAAGATCTTATTTTGGTCAAAAGGAAGATTTTTTAACTCCTATCGATGAGCTTAAAAATCAAGTAGTGTTTGAGGGAAGTGGTAGTTTAAGAAAAGATGCTGATGATTTAGTAAAGAAAACTCCAAATTATTATGAGATAGATTTGCAAAGACAGCAAGATGCTCCAAAGGAAGAAAATGTTTGAAACGATAGCTTTTTGTTTATTAAGTGTTTTGGTGTTGGGATTTTTTTTAATTAGTGTTTTAAGCACTAGCGTGCTTTATGCTATCAGTTCTTTGGCTGCGGCTATGGTTTTTTTAAGTGGATTTTATTTTTTACTTAATGCTGAATTTATTGGAGCAATTCAAATAATTGTTTACAGTGGAGCTATTTTAGGTCTTTATAGTTTTGCTATGATGTTTTTTGATGCTTCTATAAAAGTAAAAGAAAGTTTAAAAGGTAAAAGAATCTTCATTTTTGCCGTGATTTTTAGTGCTGTTTTATTAGTTAGTATTATTATGGGATATGAGTTTGGTTTAAATGAAACTAGTGAAGTTTATAGTCTTGATTCTACTCAGCAAATAGGCTTTGCTCTATTTACAAAATATATGCTTGCTTTTGAATTTATGGCAATTTTACTTTTAATAGCTTTAATTTGTGCTATAGCACTTACTCAAAAAAATATAAAAAAGGACGAACAATGATGTTAGAAAAATACTACATTGTGGCTATTTTGATGTTTATCATTGGTCTAATAGGTATCATAAAACGCCAAAATTTAATTATGCTTTTTATTTCAAGTGAAATTTTATTAAATGCTGCTAATTTGGCTTTAGTTACAGCAGGAGCTTCTCATAAAGACATAGAAGGTCAAATTTTTGCTTTATTTGTAATGGGAGTTGCAGCTTGTGAAGTAGCTGTTGGGATAGCGCTTTGTGTTTTATGGTATAGAAAAACAGGAACACTAGAGCTTAGCTCTTTGGCTGAAAAAGGAGAGATAAAATGCAAAATTTAGCTTTAATTGCACTTTTTTCTCCTTTGGCTTCAGCTGTTATTTTAGGTATTTTTGCTTTTAGTGCTAAGAAAATTATTTTAGGTTATTTAGCTTCTTTATTTATAGCTTTTTCAGCTCTTGCTTCAATTGTTTTATTAAATAATGGAGTACATTTTAATTTTGAACTTGGTACTTGGATATCTTTAGTAGATGTTAGTTTTGGTTTTAAAATAGACTCTATTACTTTGATTATGATGAATGTGGTAAGTATAGTAGCGACTTTTGTGCATTTATATAGTATATTTTATATGGAGCATGATGAAGGGTTTAATCGCTATTTTAGCTATTTGGGACTTTTTGTTTTTTCTATGATGTTTTTGATTATGAGTGATAATTTCTTAGGACTTTTCATAGGTTGGGAAGGTGTTGGACTTTGCTCATGGCTTTTGATAGGTTTTTGGTATCATAATGAAAAATACACTTTTGCTGCTAATGAAGCATTTATCATGAATAGAATTGCAGATTTGGCTTTGCTTTTAGGAATTTTCTTAATTTATATAGAATTTAACTCTTTAAAATATGATGAATTTTTTACCCTTTTATCTTTAGGGCATGAAAATGATGTGATTTTGATTTTAATAGCACTTTTACTTTTTGTAGGTGCTATGGGTAAATCAGCACAATTTCCTTTCCATACTTGGCTTGCTGATGCTATGGCAGGACCTACGCCAGTTTCAGCTCTAATCCATGCTGCTACTATGGTTACTGCGGGAGTTTATTTGGTAATTCGCGCAGGGGAGCTTTATTTACAAGTTCCTGAAGTAGGGTATTTTATCGCTATACTTGGAGCTTTTGTAGCGCTTTTTGCTGCTTCTATGGCTATGGTAGCTAAAGATTTAAAAAGAATTATTGCATATTCGACGCTTTCTCAACTTGGGTATATGTTTGTAGCAGCAGGTCTTGGAGCTTATGCAATAGCTTTATTTCATCTTGCAACTCATGCATTTTTTAAATCTTTATTATTCTTAGGTGCAGGTAATGTTATGCATGCTATGAATGATAAGCTTGACATTAGTAAAATGGGTGGACTTTATAAAAGTATGCGTTTTAGTGCTATTTTAATGCTCATAGGTTCTTTAGCTTTAGCAGGAATTTATCCTTTTGCAGGATTTTTCTCTAAAGATTTAATTTTAGGATTTTCTTTTATAAGCCATCATCATGGAATTTTTTTAGTACTTTTAATAGCAGCTTTTATGACAGCTTTTTATAGTTTTAGACTTTTAATGCTTGTATTTTTTGCTCCAAAAAGACATGAAGAACATCCCCATGAAGCTAGTAAAATAGCTTTGCTTGCGATGAGTCCTTTGGCTTTACTTGCTATTATAGCAGGATTTTTTGAGCATAGCTTTATGGATTTTGTAAGTAAAAATTTAGCTTTTATTGATGGTCAAAATTCTTTAGTTATGATACTTGCAAGTGTTTCTGCGGTACTTGGAGTGCTTTTAGCTATCATAGCTTATTGGAAAAATTGGTTTAAACCATCACTTTCTAAAACAAGTATTTACAAACTTTTGTTTAATGAATACTACATACCAAAATTTTATCATCAATTTATTGTTAGTAAGTATGCTTTATTTTGTGAATTTTTAAGAAAAGCTGATAAAGAAATTTTAGATGCTTTGGTAGATAGTATTGCATTTTTCCTTAAAACATTTGCTAGGGTTCTTAGTATGGGTAAGGATTATTCTTTGGCTTTAAGAATTGTAGTTTTGGCTTTTGTGTGTTTATTTTGTTTAGCTTTGGCGGTGTAATATGCTTGGTTTATTAATGTTATTTCCATTTTTTGCGGCTTTTATAGCTTTATTTTTACAAAAAGAAGATAGCAAATCCTTTGCTGTTTTAGTTAGTTTTTTGATTTTAGTTTTTAATGTTTTTTTGTTATTTAACTACGATGGTGGCATGGCTTATGAATTTAGTTTAAATTCTTTGATAGTTAATTTTCACATAGGTGTAGATGCTATAGCGCTTTATTTAATATTACTTTGTTCTATTATGATTTTTTTATCTTTTATATGTTTGGATATTCAAGATAAAAGTGTTGTAATAAGTATATTTTTATTACAATTTTGCATTGTAGGACTTTTTGCTTCATTGGATGCTTTATTGTTTTATGTATTTTGGGAGTTTTCTCTTATACCGCTTATTTATTTAATAGGTAGATATTCAGATAATTATAAGGCAGGGATTAAATTTTTCATTTATGCATTTTGCGGTTCTATGCTTATGCTTTTAGCTATTATTTATGTGGGATTTTTGTATTATCAAAGTTTTGGATATTGGAGTTTTGATTTGTTAGCTTGGTATAAGAGTGAATTTTTTATACCTGAGAATGCACAAAATCTAATATTTGTAGGATTTTTTATTGCTTTTGCGATTAAAAGTCCTTTATTTCCTTTTCATACTTGGGCTCCAAAGGTTTATGCCAAAAGTCCGACTTTAGTATCTGTAATGCTTGTAAGCTTTAAAATGGCACCTTTTGGATTTTTAAGATTTATTTTGCCTTTAGCGCCTGATACTTTGAATCATTATTATTCTTTACTTGCTATTTTATGTATAGTTGGAATTTTATATGCAGCCTTAATTGCTTTTAAAGCCAAGGATTTAAAAGAATTAATTGCTTATAGCTCAATTTCGCATTTGGGCGTGGTAATTTTAGGCATCGTAACTTTTACTTATAATGGGGTTAGTGGTTCTGTATTTTATATGTTTGCACATGGTATAGTAACAGGTGGCTTATTTTTAGCCGCTTATATGCTTTACAAAAGATATCATACTTTTGATTTAGACTTTTATAAAAATTTAGCTAAAACAGCCCCATTATTTAGCTTTTTCTTTGCAGTATTGTTGTTTTCATCTATTTCATTACCTTTGACTATTTCCTTTGTAGGTGAGTTTTTGATCTTGCAAGGTGTGGCAAGTGTAAATTTATGGTATGCATTATTTGCAGGCGGTGTAATCGTTTTAGGAGCTATTTATATGCTAAATATTTATAGAAATATGTTTTTTACTACTTGCGAAGAAGAAGTGTGCAGTAAATTTACGCTTAAAAAAGGTGAAATTTTTGTTTTAAGTATTTTAAGTGCATTAGTGATTTATTTAGGGGTAGCTCCAAGTGCTATGCTAGATCAAATTGCTTCTAATGTAAATAGTATTCTTGAAGTTATGCAAACAAGAAATATCGCCATAGAAAATCAAAAAATCATAGATAGTATAAGAGGTTTTTAATGAGTGGTTTTAGTTTAGAAAAATTAAATTTTGTATTATTATTTCCTGTGTTGTCATTGCTTTTTTGGGCTATTGCATTACTTTTATTGAGTGCGTTTAAAAAACTTTCTAGAAATTTTTATATAGGAGCAAGTGTTATAGCTTTGCTTAGCACTTTGTGTTTTTTATTGCTTTATAATGGTTTTGTTTTAGATGATTCTCATGCTTTTTTTGGTTTATTTGTAAGCGATAATTATGCAATTTTTGCACAAATAATTATTTTGTTTTTTTCTATGCTTTATTTGCTTATAGACAAAGATGAGCAAAGAGCAGAATTTTTTTCTTTATTTTTGTTTATGGTTGCTTCCTTAATATTAATGGTTTCAAGTACTAATTTGATTGTGATTTTCCTAGCTTTAGAAGGATCTTCTTTAGCTCTTTATACATTAATAGCATTAAGAGGAACTCATAATGCTATTAGTTCTAGCATAAAATATTTTGCCTTAGCTGCAGTAGGGGCTGGATTTTTTGTTTTTGCTTGTGCTTTTGTGTATTTAAAAACAAAGTCTTTGGATTTGGATAATTTATTGCATTCTGAATATATTTCAGATCCTATATTATTATGTGCTGGAGTAATGTTTTTGGTTATTGTTGGAGTAAAACTTTCTATCGCTCCTTTTCATTTTTGGCTAAAAGATGTATATTGTGGAGTTCATACAAATTTTATAGCTTTCATATCTATTGTTCCAAAAATTGCTATGATAATAGTAGTTTTAAGAATTTTTTCTGCTTTAGGCGGTGGAGTAAAATTTGAATACATAGTCGCATCATTAGCAATTTTTTCTATGCTTGCTGTAAGCATAGTAGCTTTAATTCAAAAAGATGCAAAAAAAATGCTTGCATATAGCTCTATTACTCATTCTTCTTTTATATTGGCTGTTATTGTTTCTAGTATGAGTGTGAGTTCTCAAGGAGATGGAACTTCTTACCTGCTTTCAATTTTTGCCTTGTTCGTTTATTGGGTTTCTTTTGCTTTTGCAAACTATGGAATTTTTTTAATCTTAAGTTTATTTCAAAAAAGCTCATTTGAAAGTTTTTCTGGCTTATTTGATCAAAGACCCGTATTATCTATAATATTAGCTATGTTTATTTTATGTATAGCAGGAATTCCACCTTTTGGGATTTTTTGGGGTAAAATTTTAATTTTAGCTTCTATTTTAAATTCAGGCTATTATGTGCTTATATTTGCTATAGCTTTAAGTTCCATGATCATGCTTTATGCTTATTTGAAAATTTTAATTTATATCTTTTTTAAAAAAAGTCAATCTATAAAGAGTATAAATTTAGATATTAAGCAAAAGATTATTTTAAGTTTATGTTTTATCGGAAGCTTATCATGTGCGTTTTTGCTTTTGTGAAATAATATTGCTATAATCACGCTCATGATAAGGATTTTATTTTTATTATTATTAAGCATAAATTATATATTTTCTTTTGAGGTTATTGTTAATAAAGGGGAAGAACAAAATCGTCCCTTTACACTTTTGCATTTAAAAGATAATAAAGATTTTACTTGCAAGAGTATTTTTGAATTTGAAAAAACTCATTTTGAGTGTAATGTTTTGGGCGTTAGTAATATGCAATTTCAAAATAAAGAATTTGATGATTTTACAATTTATTTTGAAAAACACCAAACTTTTTTGACAATTAAAATATATCCTAAAATTTTAGCTAAAATGTTTAATTATTCTCAAGATATTTTTAATGCTAAAGAAATTCAAAGTCAAAATGGAGATACTTCTAAACATTTTGTGTTTATTTTTACTAAGGATTTAAGGTATTATAAACCTAGCGATGGACTTGATTTTGATATTTATTTTGATGATGCATTAATGCCTTATATTGGAGCATTGGATTTAAATTCTAATCCTATGGAAACTTCAAAAAGTGCAGATTTTAATGCATATTTTAATATCAAACAAGAATATGAAGCCAAAAAATACGATCAAGTTTTACGAGATGCTGTTAATGCTATTAAGCGTTATCAAGGTAGTGTATTTATGAATGAATTTGAGCTTTATAAATTAAGAGCGCAAAATAAGCTTTATACCTATGAGCTTGATAAAGATCAACAAATTTTAGAGCAAATGCTAGATGATGCTAAAAGATGGGTGAGAACTTATATTAATGATAAAGATTATACGGAAGTAATGTATATCATGATGAGAGTTTATATGGGCTTATCTCAAAGGTCTAATGTTGATTATATTATTGATACTTTAAGTACTGAGCATAAAGACGATAAATATACTATAATAGCTTTACTTGATTATGCAGATTATTTATATCATTTGGGTAAAAAAAATATAGCAAATAATATTTATCAAGATGTATATTATTCTACTCCGAATGCAGATTTAGCTAGTAGGGCTGCTTTATTTTTGTCTAAAAATTATTTAGAAGCGCAAAATACAAAAGAAGCCAAGGAGTTAGCAAGTAAAATTTTAGAGTCAAATCCTGAATTTTTTATGAGTGATTTAGAAAATTCTTTATCTTTAGCTAAGGCTTTTAGTAATCATAGAATTTATGATTTAAGTTCTAAAATTTATGAGTATATTTTTACGCATTTGACTAAAGTCGATAAGGAATATGAAAGAGTATTAAAAGATCTTTCTTTGGCTTTGTTAAATGCAAATGAACATACTAAAGCTCAAAAGTATTTAGATCTTTACACAGAAGATTTTCCTTTGGGTGAATATGTGAGTTTAATAAAAGAAGCTCAAGATAAAAATTTCTTATATTTAAAAGATAATAATGCAAGTTTTTTACATCAAAGATATGAAGAGATCATGCAAAAGTATGCTGGAGAAATTTCTAGTATGGCTTTATTTGATAATGTGAGATTATATTTTCAAGAAAAAAATTATGAAAAAGTTGTAAGTTATCAAAAAGACATAGAAAAATATTCCAACAAAGAAATCAAAAATCTTTTAGAACAAGCTGCTATTTTAGTTTTAGAACAAAATTTAAAAAATGATGAGTGCTTAGCTGCTGTTAAAATATATGATGATTTTAAGGTCTATGATGTGGGAAATAAAATACAAAATAAAAAACAAATGCTTGAATGCTTTAAGCGTACTACTCGTATAGAAGAAGCTAAAAAATATATAGTTGAAAATGAAAATGATGATATTATTTTTTATAAACTTCAAAGTGCTGATTTAGCGCTTAAAGATAAGCGTTATCGTTTTGTTGTAAAAACAATTAATGATATTTTAAATACAAGAACTATTATTAGCGATGATGAAAAATTTGAAGCAAATTATATTAAATTTTTTGCTGAACTTAAATTGCAAGATTATAATGCTATGATAAGAACTTTGCAAAAACTAGAGCAATTTCCTATGAATTATCGTATGGTGGAATTATATTATGAGTTTTTGCGTTATTGTGAAAAAAATAATTTTCTAACAAGTATTTTAACTTATGCTCCAAAGGCTATTGATTATCAAAATTTAAAAGGAGTAAATCTTTTTAGTCCGGATTTAGAATTTATCTATATCAAAGCCTTAAAACAAAACAATCAAGCTCGACAAGCCTTAACTTTGTTTAAAGATTTGCTTGCTAATCCTTTAAAAGATGATGAGCGCGCAAGAGCTTTTTATATGCAAAGCAATATTTATGAAGATTTAAAAGATGTACAAAATCAAAAGCAAAGTTTGCAAAATTGTATAGATATTAACACAACAAGCAATTGGCAAAATTTATGTAAAGATAAATTAAATGTCTTAAACACTCAGCTTTGATGTTTTTTTTAAAACATAAGCTTTTAAATTTTCATAAGCGTTTTGAAAATCTAAAATTTCTTTGTTGAATTTTTTATTAAAAGTTCTTTGTCTTTTGGCAAGTTGTCTTGTGTGAATGATGATGAGTTCTTCAAGCTCGTTTAAATTTATTTTTTTATCTAAAAAATCTTTACATTCTTTTAAGCCTATGGAATTTAGTGCTTTTAAATGATGATCGTAGTTACTATATAGCATTTTAGCTTCATCTATTAAACCCTCATCAAGCATATTTTTAGTGCGTTTAATAATGCGTTTTTCCAAAAGATCTTTTTGCCAAGAAATTTCAAAAATATCAAGTTTTTTAATTAAAGCTTCTTGTTTTGTTTCTTTTAAAACTTCGCTTGGGATTTTATTAGTTTGCTCATAAATTCCAAGCCATTTTTTTAAGCGATAGGTGTCGTTTTTTTCTATTTTGGTATGTGGATCAATTTTTATCATTAAATGATAAATTTCATCATTACTTAGCGTGCTTTGACTTTCTTTGAAATTTTCACTCAAGCCATCCATTAAAGCTTTTAAATAAAAACTAGTTCCACCTGTGATGATAAGCATTTGATTGTTTTTTTGAGCAAAGGCTTTTGCTTTTTTGTATTCTTCAAAAAATAAAGCAATGTTAAAATGCTCATTGACATTTAATAAATTTATGCCAAAATAATCAAGCTCATCTAAGGTTTTTTGCTCTGTTTTGGCTGAAGCGATGTTGATTTGTTTATACACGCAAAGACTATCAAGGCTTAAAATGCTTGCATTAAATTCATAAGCTAGTTTGTTAGCAAGTTCTGTTTTGCCACTTGCAGTAGTTCCAATAAGAGCAAATTCAAAAAACATCGTAAAAATATCCTAAATTTAAAATTATTTTAGTAAAATCATAACAAAAATATATTATAAAGAGAAAAAATGCCTTTATTAAAAGAAAAATTAAAAGATATTTTGGACTTGATTGTTTTTAAGCATTCTATTTTTGCTTTACCATTTTTGTTTGTTTCTATGATTGTAGCTTCTGTTATTTTAAATGATAGCACTTGGTTTGGTTTTAAAGCTTTGTTTTTGGGTGTTATTTGCGCGGTAAGTGCAAGAAATTTTGCAATGGCAATCAATCGTTTGATGGATGAGGACATTGATAAAAACAATCCAAGATGTGCAAATAGACCTAATATCGATGGTCGTATAGGTAAAGCTAGCATTTTACTTTTTATTATTTTAAATGCTATTATTTTTGTTTTGGCAAGTTATTTTATCAACAAACTAGCCTTTGCTCTTTCTTTGCCGGTATTGTTTATTTTAGCTATTTATTCAGCCTTTAAAAGATTTTCATCCCTAGCGCATTTAGTATTAGGATTTTGCTTAGGACTTGCTCCTATTGCAGGCAGTATTGTGGTTTTGGGAAGTATTGAAATTTATAGTGTTATTTTGTGTTTGGGTGTTACTTTTTGGACAGCTGGTTTTGATTTACTTTATGCTTTGCAAGATATGGAGTATGATAAAAAGACAGGCTTGCACTCTATACCTGCTAAATTTGGGCTTGAAGCGACCTTGTTTATTTCAGCATTTTGTCATGTTTTAGCAGTGCTTTTTTGGTTTTTATTTGTTTGGGTAGCTCCAACAGGAAATATTGCATTTTTAGGTGTGATTGTTAGTGCTGTTATTTTATTTTTTGAGCACTGCATTGTTAGAAAGAATTTTGCAAAAATTGACAAAGCATTTTTTACTTTAAATGGGTATTTAAGTATAGTGTTTTTTATTTTTATATGGGTTGATCTTTTATGGAGATGAAATTTTTTAAAAGTTCTTTGGAATTAGAATTTGAAGAGAGCACAGAAAGATATGAAGAGTTTTTGCAAGAATATGTTTCAAGTAATAATTATGTCAATTTAAGCAAATGGAAAAAGCTTGCTTCAAGGGTAGAATTTAGCGAGGGTGAGCAGTTGATTTTTGATTTGCTTATGGATTTAAAGCAAGAATTGTATTTGATAAAAAATGATATTAATAAAACAAAATTATTTGTTAATTTAAAATATAAATCTTTTGTGATTGGGGTAAATTTTACACATATTCAATTTAAAGATAGGTGTTTAATGCAAGATGAAGATTATTATGCTAGATTTAATTTAAATGGTCAAAAAATTAGTATTTTTTTTAAAGCATTAAATGAGAATGAAGCAAAAATCACGCAAATAAAAGCAGAAGATGGGCTTGTGTATGATAATTTTGTAGCAAATATGCAAAGAGCAATGATTAAAATTTTAAAGGAGCAAGAAAATGGATAGTGATTTATTATTGTGGCTAGTTGTAGCTTTATTAATTTTTGCTATGTTTGCTTATATGATGATTAAAGAAAAAGAAAGTATTGTTAAGATCAATGAGCTTGGTAAAATGATAGAAGATTTAAATAAACAATATCATTATTTAAAAAAAGAAAGTTTAGATGAGCAAGAGCAAGAAAAAGAAGAAATAGACACTGAAGCCATAAGAGAAGAATTAAAAGAAGAACTTTTGCAGGTGCTAGAACAAAAAATCAATCAAAATATTATTCCTATTTTAAGTGCTTTAAAAGAAGTGGAAGAAGTAATTGAAGAATTTCAAAGTGAGCAAAAAAATCGTTTATTAAATTTAGAACAAAAAACCCAAAGTATTACAAAATTAAGCCCAAGCTATGATAATGAAGAGCAAAAAGTTATCGAACTTTTTAATCAAAAAAAATCCATAGAGCAAATTGCCAAAGATTTGCGTATAGGTATGGGCAGGGTTGAGCTTATTTTAAAATTTAATAAATTATTATAAAGGCCTTTGATGTTAGTAGATAGCTATGGAAGAGTGATTGATTATTTAAGAATTTCAGTAACACAAAGATGTAATTTTCGTTGCCTTTATTGTATGCCAAAAACTCCATTTGAATGGAGTGCTAAGGAAAATCTTTTATCATTTGAAGAACTTTTTATGTTTGTTAAAGTTTGCATTGATGAAGGAGTTAAGAAAATTCGTATTACAGGTGGTGAGCCTTTAGTAAGAAAAGATTTGCATAAATTTATTGCTATGATTAGTGAGTATAAGCAAGATATAGATCTAGCGCTTACTACTAATGCTTCTTTATTAAAACAACAAGCAAAGGATTTAAAACAAGCGGGCTTAAAAAGAATTAACATCTCTTTGGATACTTTAAAAGAAGAAGTGGCCTTTAAATTAGCTCAAAAAAACATACTCAAAGATGTGTTAAATGGTATTAATGAGGCTTTAGAATTAGGTTTTAATATTAAATTTAACACCGTAGCTCTTAAAGGGATTAATGATAGTGAATTTATCGATCTTTTAGAATTTGCCAAAGCACGCAAAAGCCAAATTCGCTTTATAGAATTTATGGAAAATTATCATGCTTATGGAGATTTAAAAGGCTTAAAATCAACAGAAATTTTAAATATCATTGCTCAAAAGTATTCTTTTAAACAAGGACAAAAAAGTCCAAATGCACCTGCGACTATTTATGAACTTGAAGATGGGTATGAGTTTGGCATTATTGATCCACATAGCCATGATTTTTGTGATAGTTGTAACCGTATAAGGCTTTCAGCCGAAGGGCTTTTAATACCTTGTTTATATTATGATGAGGCTTTAAGCATTAAAAAAGCTATACGCAATAAAGACATAGCAGGTGCTTGTGAAGTTTTAAAAACCGTGATAAAAAATAAATCAGAAAAAAATAGATGGGCAGAAAATGATGCCAATCAAAGTTCTACAAGAGCCTTTTATCAAACAGGTGGATAATGGAAGTTGTTGAAACTTTTTTAAGCTTGCAAGGTGAGGGAAAATATAGTGGAAATTTGGCTATATTTGTAAGATTTGCCGGGTGTAATTTTAACTGCGCAGGCTTTGGAGTAAAAAAAGAAAAAGATTCTAAAATACTTTTGGGCTGTGATACTATAAGAGCTGTTTTTACTAAAGAATTTAAAACTTGTTATAAAACATATACTTCAACAAAGCTTTTTGATGAGGTTTTGAAGCTAGCAAATTCACACAAAGCTATAGTTGTAATTACAGGTGGTGAGCCTTTGTTAAATTATCAAAATAAAGATTTTTTGTGTTTTATTAATTTACTTTTAGAAAATGATTTTATGGTGCATTTTGAAACGAATGCAAGTATTGAAATTGATTTTGAAAAATATCCTTTGTATAAAAAATGTTATTTTGCTTTAGGAGTAAAGCTTAGCAATAGTGGTGTAAAAAAAGAAAAAAGAATTAATGAAAAAGCTTTGAAAGCTTTTAAAAATTATGCTAAGGAAAGTTTTTATAAATTTGTTTTGGATAAGGATTTTTTACAAGAAAATAAAGCCTTAAAAGAAATCAATGAAATTTTACAAGTTTGTAAAAATGATGTTTTTTGTATGCCTATGGGGTCAAATGAAGAAGAAATTTCCAAAAATGCCTTAAGTGTTGCTGAATTTTGTATAAAAAATGGATATAATTACTCCGATAGATTGCATATTAGAATTTGGGGAGATAAAGAAGGCGTATGATTATTAGAAAAATATTTGAATTTGAAAATGCTCATATTGTTAGATTTTGTAGCTCCAAGCGATGTAAAACAAGCATACATGGCCACTCTTATAAGGTAGAAATTTTACTTGAGAGTAAATACCTTGATAATGCTGGAATGGTGTATGATTTTGGTTTGTTAAAAGATGAGATAAAACAAATTATTGATAGTTTTGATCATGCTATTACGCTTTTTAAAGATGATGATAAAGCTTATTTAGAAGATATGAAAAAGCACTCGCAAAGATGGGTGAGTTTACCTGTGAATGTAAGTGCGGAAAATTTTGTACGCATATTTTTTGTACTGATTGATACTTTGCTTTTAAAGACTAAGATGGTCAATGGTGAGCAAGGTGTTAGTTTAAAAAGCATTATTGTACATGAAACAAGAACAGGTTATGCACAAGGTTTTAGAGAAGATGCTTATAGTGAATTTTTACCAAAGATTGATTTGGCAGATATTGACTTTTCGCAAGCTATAAGAGATGAATGGAAAAATAAAGATTTTTTTGAAAAACTTCAAGATGTAAATTTTGTTTTTATCAATCAAAAGGAGGTGTAATGAAAAAGATTTTATTGATTGTGCCAATATTGCTTTTTATGGCTTGTTCAAATCAAGAGAATAAAAATATAAAAAAAGAAATACAAACCGAGCAAGTTCAGATTGAACAAAGTGATTCTAATGTCATTATAGATGATGAAACACTTCCTATACCTGTTGATGATGATATACAAGATGAAAATAATACACAAGGACAATAATGGATCAAAGTTATGAATTTTTTTTAGCATTGCATGTGTATAGTTTATATACAAATGGTTTTTTAATGTTGTTTTATTTGTATTTGACTCAAAGTAACTTCTCACAAGAATTTATCTTTATAAAAAGAATTCGTCTATTTTTACCAATTTATTATTTGTTTTTAGCAATTACACTTTTTACTGGAAGTTTGTTATGGGCTTTAAAGCATTTTGAATTTAATTTCTATGTGCTTTCTATGTGGTTTTGTTGGATTTTGATTTTTGCTTTGGCTGTTTATCAATTTGTTTTATTTAAAAAAGCAAGATTGTTTAAACGCTATGCTAAATTTAGATTTTTAAGTTTTTTTATTTTGTGTTTAGGTATATTCTTGCTTTTTGTACCTTATTTGCTTAAGAGGTTTTATTTTTAATGCAATTTTTATATCACCCACAAAGTGGTGCTGTAAGTTTAGAGCTAGAAAATGAAGCCTTTTTACACTTAAAGGCTCGAAGAATTAAAGTGAGTGATAAAATTATATTAAAGAATTTGAAAGATTTTTATGCTTACACTTATGAATGCATAGAGCTTTCTAGACGCTCTTGCATATTAAATTTACTTGATAAAAAAGAAGAAAAACAAGAATTAAAAACATATATACATTTAGCTTTGGCGGTGATTGATCCAAAGGTTATAGAAAAAACTTTACCTTTTTTAAATGAACTTGGAGTAGCAAAACTTTCTTTTGTGTATATGGAATACTCGCAAAAAAATTTTAAATTAGATTTTAAAAGAATGGAAAAAATTCTTATAGAATCATCCCAGCAATGCGGTCGTGCTTCTTTAATGGAACTTGAAAGTTTTGATGACTTTAAAAAATTTCAGCAAGCTTATGAAAATATTGTTTTGATAGATTTTGAAGGTAAAGATTTGATGAATTTTGATCCCGATAGATATGTATTTTTGGTTGGGGCTGAAGGCGGATTTTCGCAAAAAGAAAGAGAAATAAATATAAAAAGAGCAAAATTACAAGCCAACTATATACTTAAAGCACAAACAGCACTTATAGGGGTTGCTTCAAAATTTATAATTTAAAAGCATGCTTAAATTTAGCTATTTTTTATATAAAAATCTATATAATTACGCCTTAATGTTTTGAAAAAGGATAAACAATGAAGAAAGAAATTCACCCAGAATATGTAGAGTGTAAAGTTAGTTGTGCTTGTGGAAATTCTTTTACTACTAAGTCAAATAAATCAGAAATTAAAGTTGATATTTGTTCAAGCTGCCACCCATTCTTTACAGGTAGTGAAAAAATCGTAGATGCTGCGGGTCGTGTAGAGAAATTTAAGAAAAAATACGCAATGCAATAATGTTATATTTTATTCCTACGCCCATAGGAAATTTAAACGATATTTCTTTTCATTCTTTAGAAATTTTACAAAAATGCAAGCTCTTTTTATGTGAAGATACAAGAGTTTGCAAATCTTTAATTCATCTTCTTAATGAAAAATTTAATTTAGAAATAAAGCCTGATAAATATATAGCTTTACATACTCATAATGAAAAAGATTTTTTAGCAAAAATAGATGAGGATTTTTTTAAACAAGATATTGCATATTTAAGTGATGCAGGTATGCCAGGTATTAGCGATCCGGGGCAATTTTTAATCGAATATGCTATTAAAAACAATATTGACTATGAAGTCTTAACAGGATCAAATGCTGCTTTGCTTGCATTGGTTTCAAGTGCATTTTGTAAAAAAGAATTTATTTTTATGGGTTTTTTGGCCAATAAAAATCCTCAAAGACAAAAAGATATTGAAAATTTAATGCTTAATCCTTATCCTAGTATAGTTTATGAAGCACCCACTAGAATACTTAATTTAGTAGAAGAAATTAGTAAAATTGATCCTTTAAGAGAAATTTTTATCATAAAAGAAGCAACAAAGAAATTTGAAACTAAATTTAGAGCAGAAGCTTTAGAGGTTTTGGAAAAATTAAAAACAATGGATTTACGCGGTGAATGGTGTGCAGTGGTAAATGCCAAAGAAAAGCAATTTCATCAAAATACCTTGTGTGAGCAAGATATTTATGAGCTTGATTTATCTTTAAAGACAAAGGCAAAACTTCTTTCGAAAATCAATGCAAAATCTCCAAAAGAAAATTATCAAAAACTGCTTTTAAGTTGAATTTGGTTATTATTTAAAAATGATAGTTTATGGTAAGCAAGTGTTTTTTTATATCTTAGAAAAGCATGAAGAAAAAATTAAAGAAATTTATTTGGCAAAAGAATGTGAAAAAGCTGATTTTTCAAAAATAACAAGGGCATCAAAAAAAATTAAAAAACTCGATTTTAAAGCCGCACAAAGCTTGGCAAGAGGTGGAAATCATCAAGGTTTTTTAATGGAAATTGATGAATTTGAATTTAGCTCTTTTGAGAGTTTAAAAGAAAAAGATTTTATAGTTATTTTATATAATATTAGCGATGTTGGAAATATAGGTGCTATCGTGCGTAGTGCTTATGCTTTAGGTGCCGATGGGGTTATTTTGGTAGCTAAAAGCGTGGCTATGGATGGAGTTATTCGTGCAAGTAGTGGAGCAGCTTTAGATATGAAAATAGTCTTAAATGATGATATTTTAAGCATGATAAATGAGTTAAAACAAAAAGGTTTTTATATCTATGCTAGTGCAAGCGGAGGTAGTGATATACATACTATCAAGGCCAAAGATAAAAAAGTTTTGATTATGGGAAGTGAAGGTTTTGGTATAGCGCCAAAGGTGCTTAAAAAATGCGATGAGTGCGTAGGTATAAAAATGCACAATGATTTTGATAGTTTAAATGTTAGTGCAGCATTTGCAATACTTTGCGATAGGATGAAAAATGGATAGTTGGAAAAAATTAGAAGATTTAAATTTGTTAGAAGTTCAAAAAAGAACACAAATAGAAATAGCTTGTCTTGAATATATCATTAAGAAAGATTTTAAGTCTTTATCTCGCTTTAATGTAAATGGCTTTATTAAAATTTTACAAAGAGAGTATGAGCTTGACTTTTCTAATTTTTTAGAAGAATATCATGTCTATTTAGAAGAAAATGGTATTGAGAAAAAAAATCATGTGCATATTTCACCTAGAATGAACTCATATACCAAAGAAAGCTCAAGTGTATGGTATATTGTGATTATAGTAGTAGTACTTTTGATAGTAGCTTTGGCCTGGGGTGTTTCAAGATTTTTTCAAAGTTCTACTTTAGATGAAAATACCACCAATGTATTAAATCAAGAGCAGGTTGTTTTAGAAGAAAAAGTTGATGAAAATGAAACACCAGTTCTTAATTTTTTTGCTGATGATGCTATGGAAAATAATGAAACAAACGCGACTATTTTAGAACCAATAAGCGAGAACAATAATACAGAAAAAACATTAGAAGATAATGCTAGCTCAAATATGCCTGAAGAAAATATCATTTTACTCAATGAAAGCATTATAAAACCAAGTGCAGAGCTTTGGCTTGGTATGGTGGATTTAAAAACTTTTAGAAAGAGCTCTTTAACTATTAAAAATGATTATGTTTTACCTTTGGATAAAGATATGTTAATTACCACAGGCCACGCTGCTTTTAGCTTAAACGATGAAAATAATAATACTTTAGAGTTTAAAAACGGTGTGTCTAAATTTTTAATGATTAAAGATGGTAAAATCAAACAAATTACAAAAGCTGAATTTATCAAAGAAAATAGAGGAAAATTATGGTAAGAATTTTAATATTTTCCATTTTTTTTACTCTTAACGCTTTTGCACTAAGTGCTTTAGAAGTTGCAAAACATATTGTTAATGATAATTCTAAAGATGCAAAATTAGAGCTCTTGTTTGCAAGGAATGATTATAAAGATGAACGCGGAAATGTAGATATTTACACTATTTCTCAAATTTTAAAAACTAATTCTTTGGCAAATTTTATATTAAATGAGCCAAAAACTCTAACTTTTAGTTTTAAAGCTCAAGCTGATTCTGTTTTATTTTTTAAAACTATTAATGATACTTTAAACGAATTAGGCTATGTGTATTTTATACCAACTGAATTAACTTTAAGGGAAAATTATATCACCTATAAGTTAGCTGTAGATTCTCAATATATGCTTGATCCAGGAGTTTTCTATAAAGCCTTGTTATCAAGTTCTGTTTTTATTAAAGATATTTCTAAAATTTCAGAATTAAATTATGAGTATGAGCTAGATTTTTCAAAAGCAAAACCTAAAGTCAATACTCAAATTCCACTAAATACCATCACTCAATTAAATAAGCCTTTAAGGGAATATATTGTTGATTTACAAGGAGCAAAAAGCATAGAGCTTAGTGCGCACAATCTTGATTCTTGGTTTTGTAAAATTCAATTTTTAGATAAAAATTTAAATTTTATTCAAGGTATGGAAAACACACACAAACAAAATGAAATTAATATAAATATCCCATTGGGTGCAAAATATGCTATCATTGGCGATATGTTTAGCCTTGATAACATAAAAAGGGGTTTAAAAATTTACTTAAGACGCTAAAAAGGATGGAAAATGTTTGAAGAAATTCATTTTAATACCATAGAAAGACTTCCAAATTATGTTTTTGCTGAAGTTAATGCGATTAAAATGGCAGCAAGAAGAGCAGGGGAGGATATAATAGATTTTTCTATGGGAAATCCTGATGGTAAAACTCCTCAACACATTATAGATAAACTTTGTGAAAGTGCAAATAAAGAAAAAACTTCTGGTTATTCTGCTTCGAGTGGAATTTATAAACTAAGACTTGCAATTTGTAATTGGTATAAAAGAAAATACGATGTTGATTTAGATCCTGAAAGTGAAGTAGTTGCAACGATGGGTTCTAAAGAAGGCTTTGTAAATTTAGCAAGAGCCGTTATTAACCCAGGAGATGTAGCTATTGTACCTACACCCGCTTACCCTATACACACTCAAGCTTTTATCATAGCAGGTGGTAATGTAGCAACTATGAATTTTGATTTTAATGAAAATTATGAATTAAATGAAAATACTTTTTTTGAAAATTTACAAAAAACACTACATGAAAGTATTCCGCGTCCAAAATATGTAGTAGTAAATTTTCCGCACAATCCTACAACAGTCACTGTGGAAAGAAGTTTTTATGAGAGATTAGTTGCAATGGCAAAAAAAGAAAGATTTTATATTATTTCTGATATTGCTTATGCAGATTTGACTTTTGGTTCTTATAAAACCCCTTCTATTTTTGAAGTAGAAGGTGCTAAAGATGTAGCGGTAGAAACTTATACACTTTCAAAGTCTTACAATATGGCAGGTTGGCGTGTAGGTTTTGTAGTGGGTAATAAACGCTTAATTGCGGCTTTGAAAAAAATCAAGTCTTGGTTTGATTATGGTATGTATACTCCTATACAAGTTGCTGCTACTATAGCTTTAGATGGAGATCAAACTTGTGTTGAAGAGATTAAGGCAACTTATGCAAAAAGATTAGAAGTCTTGCTTGATTCATTTTTTCAGGCAGGATGGGAGCTGAAAAAACCTAATGCAAGTATGTTTGTTTGGGCAAAACTCCCTCAAGGTAAAGCTCACCTTGGAAGTATGGAATTTTCTAAACAGCTTTTGCAAAAAGCAAATGTAGCGGTAAGTCCTGGAGTTGGTTTTGGTGAAGCGGGTAATGAGTATGTTAGAATAGCTTTAATAGAAAATGAAAACCGCATTCGTCAAGCAGCAAGAAATATAAAAAAATATTTAAGAGAATAAAATGAAAATCGCAATTTTGGGATATGGTACGGTAGGAAGTGCTGTTGTAGAGACTTTGCTAAAAAATCAAGATTTAATCAAAGCAAGATGTGATGAAGAAATTATTCCAGTAATTGCTTTGGCAAGAAATCCAAAACCAAATGCATTAATTCCTGTGGTAAATGATATTGATGAGGTTTTAGAGCGTGAAGATATTGATGTATTTGTGGAGTTAATGGGTGGTATTGATTTACCCTTTGAGATAATTTCAAAAATTTTAAAAAGAAAAAAAGCAGTGGTAACTGCTAATAAAGCTTTGCTTGCTTATCATCGTTATGAGCTTGAAAAATTAGCACAAGATACAGCTTTTGGTTATGAGGCGAGTGTGGCGGGTGGAATTCCTATTATTAAAATTTTAAAAGAGGGCTTGAGTGCTAATAATATTGTTTCTATTAAAGGCATTTTAAATGGCACAAGCAATTATATTTTAAGTAAAATGACCGAAGATAATACCAAATTCCAAGAGGTGTTAAAAAAAGCACAAGATTTAGGATATGCTGAAGCTAATCCCACTTTTGATATAGAGGGTTTTGATGCAGCGCATAAACTTTTGATTTTAGCAAATATTGCCTATGGATTAAGAGTGAAACCTGAAGATATTTTGATTGAGGGTATTAGCAAAGTAAGTAATGAGGATATTTATTTTGCAAAAGAATTTGAATATACCATAAAACACTTGGGTATTGCTAAGATTAAAGATGAAAAAATAGAATTAAGAGTTCATCCTACCATGCTTAGCAAAGATAAAATACTAGCAAAAGTTGATGGGGTAATGAATGCTATTAGTATTGATGGAGATGTATTGGGTGAAAGTTTATATTATGGCCCAGGAGCAGGTGGCAGGGCAACTGCAAGTGCTGTTATAGCTGATTTAATCGATATAGCAAGAAAAGAAAAAAATAGTGCTATTTTTGGGTATTTAAATGATACTTCTTATAAACTTTTAAGTAAAGATGAAATTTATACAAGATATTATTTAAGATTAAAGGTATTAGATAAAATAGGAGTTTTATCAAAAATCACACAATTAATGAGTGAACATCAAATTTCAATCGATACTTTCTTGCAAAAGCCTAAAAAAGAAAAGCAAGATTATAGCACTTTATTTTTCATCACTCATCAAACTTATGAAAAAAATATACAAATTTTAACTCAAAAGCTTAGAGAACAAGAATTTGTAAAAGATGATGTTTTTATGATGAGAATAGAAGAGTAATGGCATTATTTGAATATCTTTTTGGTAAAAAAGGAGAAGAGTTAGCGTGTGAATTTTTAAAAACACAAGGATTTGAAATTTTAAAAAGGAATTTTTATTCTAAATTTGGAGAAATTGATATTATTGCTAAAAAAGATAAAATTTTACATTTTATTGAAGTTAAAAGCACGCAAGGTGATTATGAGGTAGAATATAGATTGGATAATAAAAAATATAATAAAATTATTAAGACTATAGAATATTACTTTATGAAACATAAAAATGATGAAAATTATCAACTAGATTTACTTTGCGTATATAAAGATGATATAAAACTTTTAGAGAACATTAGTTATTAAGGGAATGTTTATTCTATTTTAATAGAATTTGAAAAAACAAAGGAGAAAAAATGGGAAAATATATTGATTTAACTACAGAAAATTTTGCACAAGCAAAAGAAGGTGTAGCTTTAGTAGATTTTTGGGCTCCATGGTGCGGACCTTGCAGAATGCTTGCACCGGTAATTGATGAGCTTGCAAATGATTTTGATGGTAAAGCTAAAATTTGTAAAGTAAATACAGATGAGCAAGGTGATTTGGCTGCACAATTTGGTGTAAGATCTATCCCAACTATCATTTTTTTTAAAGATGGTGAAGTGGTTGATCAGCTAGTTGGTGCTCAATCAAAACAAGCTTTAGCAGATAAACTAAACTCACTTTTATAATCTTAAGCCACTTTTTGTGGCTTTTCTTCATATTTTTTACTATTTAATAATTTTTATTATTTATAATTAAAGAAAAATTTGTATAATACTTATAAATAAAACTATAAGGAAAATACCATGTTAGATTTAGCTATTATAGGTGGTGGACCTGCAGGTTTGAGCGCAGGTTTATATGCTACAAGAGGTGGATTAAAAAATGTTGTAATGTTTGAAAAAGGTATGCCTGGTGGGCAGATTACTTCGAGTTCAGAGATAGAAAATTATCCTGGAGTTGCTCAAGTTTTAGATGGAATTTCTTTTATGGCTCCTTGGAATGAACAATGTATGCGTTTTGGTTTAAAACATGAGATGGTAGGTGTTGAGCAAATTAGTAAAAATTCTGATGGAAGTTTTAATATAAAATTGGAAGGCGGTAAAAACGAACAAGCAAAAGCAGTTATTGTTTGCACAGGCTCTACTCCGCGTCGTGCTGGTTTTAAAGGCGAGGATGAATTTTTTGGTAAAGGTGTGAGTACTTGTGCGACTTGCGATGGCTTTTTTTATAAAAATAAAGAAGTGGCTGTTTTAGGTGGGGGAGATACTGCTTTAGAAGAAGCTTTGTATCTAGCTAATATTTGTTCAAAAGTGTATTTAATCCACAGAAGAGATGAGTTTAGAGCAGCACCTTCAACAGTTGAAAAAGTAAAAAATAATGACAAAATAGAATTAATCATAAATGCGGTTGTTGATGAGGTTTGCGGTGATAATATGGGTGTTAATAAAATTAAAATAGCATTTAATGATGGTTCTAAAAGAGAGCTTGATGTGCCTGGAATATTTACCTTTGTTGGATTAAATGTAAGAAATGAAATTTTAAAACAAGATAATGGTGAATTTTTATGTGCTATGGAAGAAGGTGGTCAAGTTAGTGTTGATCTTAAAATGCAAACTAACATAGCAGGGTTATTTGCAGCAGGTGATTTAAGAAAAGATGCTCCAAAACAAGTAATATGTGCAGCAGGCGATGGAGCGGTTGCAGCGCTTAGCGCTTTAGCTTATATTGAAAATTTACACTAGAATTTCTAGTGTAAATTGATTAACTTCCAATAACTCCGCCATCAATTTTACTTATTGCTATTATACTTGATCTTGGTGTTTTGCCATAAGGAAATTGACTGCCTTTTAATTTCTCTCCTGGATGTTGAATTCCAACAAACATAGTTTTATAATCTTGACTAAAAGCAATTCCTGTTATTTCGCAAGCTATTGGTCCTGTTAAAAATCTTTTTATTTCCCCTGTTTTTGGATTAGCTGCTAACATACAATTATTTCCCATGCCTTCAAATTCTTCTTGATTAGAATAGTTTCCATCAGTTTGTATCCAAAGGCGACCATCTCTATCAAAACTTAATCCATCGGGGGAATTAAATTTATTATTACTTGTAATGTTGTTTGAGCCTTTATTTAAACTTGTTTGATTATCAGGGTTTCCTGCAAGTGCAAAAATTTCCCAAGTAAATTCATCATCTTTATGAGAATTTTTATGCTCCCATTTAATTATTTGTCCGTAAATATTTTTTGTTCTTGGGTTTGCTGGATTTGGGTTATTATTTTTTTTATTGTTTGTTAAGGTAGCAAATACTTCTTTTGAGCCACTTTCTTTATGGCTTGCTATCCATTCACATCTATCCATAGGAGTTGCATTTACAATAGTTCCAGCAATTCTAGCATTGATTAACACATCTGCTTGAGAGTTAAAACCATTTTCTTTATTAAGGTTATTTTTACCATATTCTAACTCAATCCATTTTCCACTCCCTCTAAAATCTCCTATTTTTCCATTAAATTGTGCTACATATAAGGTTCCTTCATCTAAAATTTTGCTAGTATCTAGACCTTTTTTATATTTATGTTTGCTTATAAATTTATAAATAAATTCATTGGCTTCATCATCTCCCATATAAATTACAACGGTTCCATCATCTTCTACAATTAATTCTGCATTTTCGTGTTTAAATCTTCCAAGAGCTGTTCTTTTTATAGGTATGCTGTTTGGATCAAATGGATCAATTTCCACAACCCATCCAAATTTATTTGCCTCGTTTGGATTTTTACTTAAATCAAATCTTTCATCAAATTTTTCCCACCCATATTGACTTTGAGCTTTAAATCCAAATCTAAGTTGCTCTTTTGAAAATTTAATTTTTTCATCTAAACTTCCAAAAAAATCATTTATATTTTCTTCGCAAGTAAGATAAGTCCCCCAAGGTGTTTTTCCATTGGCACAATTATTTAAAGTTCCATATATAAAATTTTCATTTTGAAGTACTTGTTGTTTTGCTGGACCACTAATGCTCATTTTTGTATTTGCATCAATTCTGCGGTTGTATTTAGAATCAAGCACCACAGACCATTGATCTTTTTCTTTTTTTATTTCAAAAATACTCACTCCTAAATTTGCTTGTTCGTATAAAATATCTTCTAAGCTAATATTTTTACCTTGATGTTTAAACATAATTTCAGGATTTATATATTCATTATTAATAGCTAGTATAGCCCTATCTTTTGAAAGAGGAAAAAAACTCATACCATCGTTATTGTCCCCAAAAGTTAATTTAGCATTTTCCACAGCTTTTTTATCGATATTTTTTTCTTCATCATAAATAGATGCTTTGCTAAAAAGAGGATCGCCCCATGAGATTAAAATATCTGCTTTGTAGCCATCTGGTACGATAACTTTATCTTCTGTGCTAGCAGGTATTTCTTTAAAATTTAGCAAATCTTTATCTTTTAATAAACTCGCATTTAAATTTGAGCTAGCAAAAAATGCTACCATAGAACCCAAAGCTGAACCTTTCAAAAATGTTCTTCTTTTCATAAAACTCCTTTTAAAAATGTGTTATAAATTTAAAGTTTTTTGGAAACTTTTTGGAAACTTTTGCTCATGGTATGTAATATTGTATTAATTAACTTAGTGATACAATTTCTCACTGCAAATATAAAGGATAAATTTATGATATGTATAGGAATTCATGGGAGCAATGGTCGCATGGGTAAACAAATTGAAAATTGTTTACAAGATCAAAAAGATGCTAAAGCAAGTGCATTTTTTTATCAAGGATCAAGCTATGAAGAATTTTTTAACAAATGCGATGTAATAATTGATTTTTCTTCCCCGAAAGGTTGTGAGGATTTGTTGTTATACGCAAGAAGCAATCCTAAACCTTTAGTGATAGGTACTACAGGATTAGATGCTAAGCAAAATGAGTTAATGCAAAGTGCAAGCATTACTATGCCAATTCTTTATGCTACCAATATGTCTTTGGGTGTAGCTATTTTAAAAAAACTTTCATGTTTAGCAAGTGAAGCTTTAAGGGATTTTGATATAGAAATACTTGAAATGCACCATAATAAGAAAAAAGACGCTCCAAGTGGTACAGCTATGACTTTAGCACAAAATGTCGCTAAGGCTAGGAATTTAGATTTGGAAAAGGTTAGAGTAAGTGGTAGAGATGGGATTATTGGTCAAAGAAGTAAAGATGAAATCGCAGTGATGAGCTTAAGAGGTGGTGATATAGTGGGTTCTCATAGAGTTGGATTTTATAATGATGGTGAATTTATAGAATTAAATCATAGTGCTACTTCAAGAGCTACTTTTGCTATGGGGGCTATTAGATGTGCTAAATGGCTGGTTTCTCAAGAAAATGGCTTATATGATATAGACGATTGTTTAGGAATTTAAATGTGTGCGGTAGTTGGAGTAATTAATTCAAAAAATGCAAGCACGGTGGCTTATTATGCTTTATTTGCTATGCAACATCGTGGCCAAGAAGCAAGTGGAATTAGCGTGAGTGATGGTTTAAATATCAAAACTCATAAAGCTAAAGGTGAAGTAGGACAAATTTTTAATACTCAAATTTTAGCAGATTTAAAAGGTAGTATAGCTGTAGGGCATAATCGTTATTCTACCGCCGGAAATTCTTCTTTGCATGATGCACAGCCTGTTGCAGCTACTTGTTCTTTGGGTGATATTTCTTTAGTGCATAATGGAAATTTGATTAATAAAGAAGAAGTTAGAAAAGAGTTAATTGATAATGGAGCTATTTTTCATTCTAATATGGACACGGAAAATGTTGTACATTTAATAGCAAAAAGCAAAAAAGAAACTTTAAAAGATAGATTTATAGAAAGTCTAATGCAAAGTAAGGGTGCATATTGCTTTATGTTAGCTAGTAAAAATCAACTTTTTGTGGTAAGAGATCCTTATGGGGTTAGACCTTTATCTTTGGGAAAATTAAAAGATGGCGGATATATTGTAGCGAGTGAAACTTGTGCTTTTGATTTGATAGAAGCTGAATTTATCCGCGATATAAAGCCCGGTGAAATGCTAGTTTTTACTCAAGGTAGTGATGAGTTTGAAAGCATTCAAGTTTTTGATAAAACAGATCCAAGAATTTGTGCATTTGAATATATTTATTTTGCTAGACCTGATAGTATTATAGAAGGTAAAAGTGTATATGAAGTGCGTAAAAAAATGGGTGAAGCCTTGGCTAAAAAATTTAAAGAAAAAGTAGATTTTGTAGTGCCTGTTCCTGATAGTGGAGTAAGTGCTGCTATAGGTTTTGCGCAATATTTAAAAATTCCACTTGAAATGGCCATAGTTAGAAATCACTATGTTGGAAGAACTTTCATAGAGCCAACTCAAGAAATGAGAAATTTAAAAGTAAAACTGAAATTAAATCCTATGAAGAAAGTTTTAGAAGGTAAAGATATAGTGGTGATTGATGATAGTGTAGTAAGAGGAACAACTTCTAAAAAAATCATCACACTTTTAAGACAAGCAGGTGCTAGAAAAATTCATTTGGCTATAGCTTGTCCAGAAATCAAATTCCCTGATATTTATGGTATAGACACTCCAACTTTTGAAGAGTTAATTTCAGCTAATAAGAGTATCGAAGAGGTTAGAGAATATACAGGTGCAGATAGTTTGACTTTTTTAGATATTAATGAGCTAGTTTCAAGCATAGGCAATGAAAGAAAATATTCTTTGATTAGTTTTGATGGGGATTATTTTATTAAATAATCCTTATCTGCATTTTAATTGTTTAAAAATTTTATAACTTTGAAAATGAGGTGGCAATCCTACTTCAAAAGAAAAGTCTTTGTAGGTATGACCTGATAATTGATTTGCAATGTTAATATTATACGAAACATCTCTTTGTTGTTGATTTGCTTTTTTTATGCTATCAAAATTTTGTTGATTAAAAATTTCTCCACTGATTGCATGCTTTTTATTATTATCAATAATTCTAAGTTCTAAAAAGCATTCTGAAATTTTAAAATTAGTATCGTTGGTTACTCTACCTTTTATAATAATACTTTCTGTAGCTAAGCGTCTGTAGGTTGAAAAATTACTCAAACTAGCTTTTTTTGTGTATTGATCTATAGTTAATAGTAAAGAAATAGTTAAGATTGAGGCTAATATAAAACTTATTATGCAAAAAATTATCATATATTTTTTGTTTTGTATTTTTAAATAGAATAAAATCCAAGTAAGGAAAGTTGAAGCTAGCATAATAAAAATGATAAGAATATGAAAAAAAGTAAAATATCCCATTAAAAACACTTTGAATTAATTTTAATATCAAAATCTTGACCTTCATTAAAATCGGAAAATTTGGTTTTTAGATTAATAGTTTGGTTGGGACTTATTGTTTTTTCGATAGTGGTAGATTTACTTCTTAATGGTTTTAATAAATGTATTAAATTTTTAAAAGTATTATTTTCATCGCTTTTTCTAAATACTTCTACTTTTATTTTGCAAAATTTAAAACTTTTTTTAGAAGTATTTGTCAAGCTATAATCAACACTTAAAGAATTATCATATACAAAAAATTGAGCATTATCTAAGCTAGCTATTCTGGATCTAACTTTAGTATCAATTAAAAAATATCCCAAATACGCAATACTAAGTGAACATAAAATTCCTAAAAAAATTATAATAAAAGCAAAAGTAGGTTTGTTTCTAACAATCAAAGCAATAAATAAAGTGATAATGAAAAAGAATACAACTAAAGCCATTAACAAAAAATCGATCAAGTGCAAATGAGCTGTATAAAAGATCATTTGCTCTCGGATATGTTGAACATTCATTATCACTTCTTTATTTTTAATTTGCTACTGAACTTGTTCTTTTATTATCTTTGCTATCAACCCAAATATTTGGCACAGCTCCGCCTGGTGTTAAGAAAATTTTAGCATCTTTATTGACTTTAAGTGCTTCATTAAATTGCTTTTGGGTTTCAATTTGTTTTAAATCAAGTAAAGGATTATTTAAACTTTTTGCTATTTCTCTATTTGAATATGCTTGTGCATCAGCTTCAATTTTTACGGCACTTGCTCTACCTTTAGCACTAATAATAGTTGCATTTGCCTCCCCTTCAGCTAAAGCCGCTTTTTTAAGTGCTTCTTGGTTAGCTCTTTCAACTTCATATTTAGTTCTTTCAGCTTCTTGTTTAGCAATTTGTACTCTTTCGATTTGTTCTTTTACTTTTATAGGTAAGATAATTTCTCTAAGCTGAACTGCTTGAAGCTCAGCAGGCTCATTTGGTTGGCTTTCAATAGTTTTTCTAATACCCTGATCAATTTGCACCGCTATAGTATTACGATTTGTTGGAAGCTCTTCTGCGGTGTATTGACCTACAACATTTCTTACAACATCTCTTACTACTGGATCTATGATTTTATTTTCCCAATTAAGCCCCCATGTTGCGATAGTTTGAGGAACTTGTAAAGGATTTAATCTGTATTGAACGGTTACATCAATAGATACAGGCAAGCCTCTTGAATCAAGCACTGAAATACTATTTTTATTAACAACGCCTGATCCTATTTGTAAATTTTCATTTATTCCTTCGATTGAAGCATAGTTGATTTGTCTTACTCTAGTATCTACGATAGTGATTTTTTGCAGTATAGGCATAAAAAAATGAAGTCCTGGTTCAAGTGGGGTAGGGCTGTATTTACCTGTAGTGGATTTGATCCCCATTTCCCCTGAATTTACTATTGCAAAAGGTTTAAAAAGTGCAAAAACTAAAATAATCGCAATTGCACTATAAATTAATGGGGAAAATTTCCCAAAACCTTTGAAATTAAATTCTGGTGTTTTGAAGTTTAAATTTTGCTTATTGTTGTTTTGATTGTTTTTTTTATTAAAATAATCATTCAAATCAGCTGGCATTTAGTTCCTTTGTTAAATATAAGTTAGCATAGAAGCGTATTTTTCATTGCGTCCATAAACTATATCAAAATACGCATTTTGAAGCTTTGTCGTTAGCTCACCTCTTTTTCCATCTCCTATAATTCTTGCATCAATATTATTTATCGGAGTTATTTCTGCTGCAGTTCCTGTGAAAAATGCTTCATCAGCTACATAAACTTCATCTCTTGAAATTCTTTGACGCACTACACTTATGCCCAAATCATGTGCAATTTTTAAAACAGTATCTTGAGTGATACTTTTTAATGAAAAATCATTTGGCGGTGTGATTAGCTTATTATCTTTAATCATAAAAAAACACTCACCTGTTCCTTCTGCTACAAAACCTTCTTCATCGAGCATTAAGGCTTCCTCATATCCTGCTTCTATAGCTTCATATTTAGCCATTTGAGAATTTAAATAATTTGCACTTGCTTTTGCTTTACCTAAGCTAGATTTTACACTATTTCTAGCAAAAGAAGAAATTTTAACCTTAATACCTTTTTCTAAGCCTTCTTCGCCTAAATAAGCACCCCATTCCCAAGCAGCAATAGCTACCCTAACAGGAGCTTTAGCATGATAAACTCCCATAGTACCATCACCTAAAAAGATTAATGGTCGCAAATAGGTGTTATTTTGAAAATCATTTGCTCTTAAAAGTTCAACTTGTGCATTTTCAAGTTCTTCTTGAGAAAAAGGAGAATTAATTAAAGTAATTTTTGCAGACTCTAAAAGTCTTTTGGTGTGTTCTTTTAATCTAAAAATTGCTAAACCATTTTGTGTTTTATAAGCTCTTGTTCCTTCAAAAACTGCATTTGCATAATGTAATGAATGTGTTAAAACATGAATTTTTGCATCATCAAAATCAATGATTTTTCCATCCATCCAAATTTTTTTTGCCCTAATCATAACTAAGCCTTTTTGTTGAAAATAAAACTAATTTTATCAAAAATATACTAATAATTACTAGAATATAGTAAAATTATTATATTTGAAACAAGGAAAAATCATGCCAATTATAAATATCAAATTAGCTAAACCAGAATTTAGCAAAACACAAAAAGAAGAGTTAATAGCAGATATTACAGAACTTTTACATACAAAATACAACAAGCCAAAGCAAAATATAGTGATCATGTTAGAAGATATTGAGCCATATAATATTGCTTTTGGTGGCGAAAGTGTAGAAAAATTAAGATTGAAAGATAAAAAATGAAAGAATTGCAAATTGGTGATAAAGCTCCTGTGTTTGAACTTTTAAATCAAGATGGAGTTAAAATTTCTTTAAGTGATTTCTTGGGTAAAAAAATTATTTTGTATTTTTATCCAAAAGATAACACCCCAGGTTGTACCACACAAGCTTGTGAATTTAGTCAAAGTTATGAGGATTTTTTAGAGCAAAATGCTGTGATTATAGGTATTAGTCCAGATAGTGTTAAATCGCATGAAAATTTCATAAAAAAATATGATTTAAAACACACTTTATTAAGCGATAGTGAAAAAGAAATTTGTAAACTTTATGGTGCTTGGGGTTTAAAGAAAAATTATGGTAAAGAGTATGAGGGGCTTATAAGATCCACTTTTGTGATTGATGAAAATGGAAAAATCTTAAAAATTTATAAAAATGTAAAAGCTAAAGATCATGCTTTTAAGGTGTTAAAAGAATTATGCTAGTGCATATTTGCTGTAGCGTGGATAGCCATTATTTTATACAAGAATTAAGCAAAACTTATCCTGAAGAGAAAATCATTGGGTATTTTTATGACCCAAATATTCATCCATATAGTGAGCATGAACTTAGATTTTTAGATGTTAAGCGTAGTTGTGATAAATTAGGCATTAAACTTTATAAAGGTGAATATGAGTATGAAAAATGGCTTGAGGGTGTAAAGGGTTATGAAGACGAACCTGAAAAAGGCGCAAGATGTCAAATTTGTTTTGATTTTAGAATGCATAAAAGTGTTGAATTTGCTCAAAAAATTGGTGAAAAAAAACTTACAACAACCCTTTTAACATCCCCTAAAAAAGACTTAGAGCAGTTAAAATTAGCTTTACAAAAAGAATGCGATAAATTTGGTATAGAGTTTTTGGCACCTGATTTTAGAAAAAATGGAGGCACGCAAAGACAATTTGCCTTAGCTAAGCAAGATATGCTTTATCATCAAAATTATTGTGGGTGTATTTATGCACTTTCTAAACAAAAAGGCCAAAAAGCTTTTATAGATGAGCTTATGAGTCCTATAAATAAACAAATATTACCTTCAAGCATAGAAGAAAAGATAAAATTTTACAATCAAGTAAAAAAATTAGAAAAAAAGGGTGTTAAATTTGAAATTCAAAGAGAGAAATTTTTAAATTATCGCTTACTAAGAGCTTTGATAAAAGAAAACAAAAAAGCCATAAAAACTCATGTTTTATTTTATTCTCATTTTAAAAATTCTTACACTAAATTTAGTATTTTAGAAGAGGATTTAAAGTGCTATAAAAGCGTAAAGGATGAGATTAATTTATGGAGTTTTGATTATTTAAATAGTTTGTGCAAAATGCGATTTAAAAGTTTTGAAGATTTTTTACAAAATCCTTTAAAAATAGAGCAAGAAATCAAAATAAGGCAAAAGCATTTTGGTGCTTATGATCTTTCGCCGGTGATTATTGTTGAAAATATCACAAAAGGCGCTTATGAATTTATAGCAAAAAGTGAAATTTATTTTGATAGTAAAGAAAAGATTGTGAAGTTATAAAACTTAACTAGTTTGTTAATATTTTTTTTGTAAAATCTGAATTTTGAATATATTTTAAGGCTAAATTTATGATAGATGTAATGCAAATTCAAAAAATTTTACCACATAGGTATCCATTTTTACTTGTAGATAAAATCGTAGAATTAAAAAATAAAGAAGTTGTTAGAGGTTATAAAAATATTAGTATAAGCGACCATGTTTTTATGGGGCATTTTCCAGATCATCCAATTTACCCGGGTGTGTTAATTTTAGAAGGTATGGCACAAACTGGAGGGGTTTTAGCATTTGAAAGCATGGATGATAAGGTAGATCCAAGCACTAAAGTAGTATATTTTACAGGCATTGATAATGCTAAATTTAGAAATCCAGTGCGTCCAGGTGATAGGCTTGATTATGAGATGAGTGTGGTAAAAAATCGTGGAAATATGTGGATTTTTCAAGGAAAAGCTTTTGTTGATGGACAATTGGTTGCAGAAGCTGAACTTAAAGCTATGATAGTAGATAAATGATGAGCAAAATTCATCCAAGTGCTGTTATAGAAGATGGAGCTATCATAGCAGATAGTGTTGTAGTAGAAGCCTATGCTTATGTTGGAAAAAATGCCAATATAGGTGCAAATACTATCATCAAACAAGGTGCAAGAATTTTACCTAATGTAAGCATAGGTGAAAATTCTAAAGTTTTTTCTTATGCCATAGTTGGAGATATTCCACAAGATATATCTTATAAAGATGAGATAAATTCAGGTGTTATTATAGGAAAAAATGCAGTTATTAGAGAATTTGTTACTATAAATTCAGGTACAGCTAAGGGCGATGGTTTTACAAGAATAGGTGATAATGCTTTTATAATGGCTTATTCTCATATTGCACATGATTGTTTGCTTGGAGATAATATTATTTTAGCAAATAATGCTACTTTAGCAGGTCATGTGGAACTTGGAGATTATACTGTGGTAGGTGGACTTACTCCAATACATCAGTTTGTTAAGGTAGGTGAGGGGTGTATGATAGCAGGTGCTAGTGCGCTTTCTCAAGATGTGGTGCCATTTTGCTTAGCTGAAGGAAATCGAGCAAGTATTAGAAGTTTAAATTTAGTAGGCATTAGAAGACGCTTTGATAAAGAAGAGGTGGATGTTTTAAGCAAGGCTTTTAAATTTTTATTCAGACAAGGAAGTTTAAAAGATAATGCTTTAAGTTTGCTAGAAAATACTTCTAGTGAAAATGTGAAAAAAATGTGTAATTTTATCTTAGAAACAAAAAGAGGAATTCCTATATATAAGGAAAAAAATCATGGTTAAAAGATGTAGTTTTTGCAATGAAATAGAAACAAGTGAAAGAAGAATTTTAGTAAATGATTATAATAATGCCTTTATATGTGAGTATTGTGCCGAAAGTGCTTGCAATATTTTCTTTGGAGAGGAAAAAGAATTAAAAAATAAAGAAGTTGATAAAGAAAATTTTAAAGATATTACTCCTAAGGAATTAAAAGCATATTTAGATAAATATGTTATCGGGCAAGATAGAGCTAAAAAAATCTTTAGTGTAGGGGTGTATAATCACTACAAAAGGCTTTTTAGATCTGACTTAGAAGATGATGATACAGAATTAGCAAAATCAAATATTTTATTAGTAGGCCCAACGGGAAGTGGAAAAACTTTACTAGCACAGACTTTAGCTAGATTTTTAGATGTTCCTATCGCAATTTGTGATGCGACTTCTTTAACTGAAGCGGGTTATGTGGGAGAAGATGTTGAAAATATCCTTACTCGTCTTTTACAAGCTGCTGATGGAGATGTGCAAAGAGCACAAAAAGGGATTATATTTATCGATGAGATAGATAAAATCGCAAGAATGGGTGAAAATCGCTCCATTACAAGAGATGTAAGTGGTGAGGGCGTGCAACAAGCCTTACTCAAAATTATCGAAGGATCTTTGGTAAATATCCCACCAAAAGGCGGTAGAAAACACCCAAATCAAGATTTTATACAAATAGATACAACTAATATTTTATTTGTGTGTGGCGGGGCTTTTGATGGTATTAGTGATATTATTAAAAGAAAATTAGGCGATAATGTCATGGGCTTTTTTACTGATGATAAAAAAGATGAAAAAGAAGCTTTACTTCAAAGACTAGAGCCTGATGATTTGGTGCATTTTGGGCTTATTCCTGAACTTATAGGAAGATTGCATGTGCTTGCTTCTTTAGAAGAGCTTGATGAGGAAAGCATGGTGCGTATTTTAACTGAGCCAAAAAATGCCATTATTAAGCAATATCAAAAACTTTTTGCTATTGACAATGTGGAATTAAAATTTGAAGATGAAGCGCTAAGAGAGATTGCTAAGCTTTCGCTAGAGCGTAAAACAGGTGCTAGAGGTTTAAGAAGTATTATTGAAGAAATGATGGTAGATTTGATGTTTGATTTGCCAGAGTATAATGGATATAGCATAGTAATTACTAAAGAAGTGATCAAAGAAGGTGCAAAACCTTTATTTATAAAAAATAAAAAAGTTAAAGGCTGAGAATGATTTTAGATCAAATAATTGGATTTTTTTCAAGTGATATGGGGATTGACTTAGGTACTGCAAATACTTTAGTTTTAGTAAAAGATAAAGGTATAGTGATTGATGAACCTTCGGTTGTTGCAGTAGAGCGTGAAAGATATGGTAGGGTTAAAATTTTAGCTGTTGGAAAGGAAGCTAAGGAAATGGTAGGAAAAACCCCAGGTAATATCGAAGCAATCCGTCCTATGAAAGATGGTGTGATTGCTGATTTTGATATGACTGAAAAAATGATCCGTTATTTTATAGAAAAAACTCATAGAAGAAAATCTTTTTTAAGACCTAGAATTATCATTTCAGTTCCTTATGGATTAACCCAAGTAGAAAGAAAAGCGGTTAGAGAAAGTGCGTTAAGTGCGGGTGCTAGAGAAGTATTTTTGATAGAAGAACCTATGGCAGCAGCTATTGGTGCAAATTTACCAATTAGAGAGCCTCAAGGGAGCTTGGTGGTAGATATTGGCGGTGGTACTACTGAAATTGGTGTTACTTCTTTGGGCGGTCTTGTGATTTCAAAATCTATCCGAACAGCTGGTGATAAGCTTGATACTAGTATAGTAAATTATGTAAAAGAAAAATACAATCTTGTCATAGGTGAAAGAACGGGCGAGGAAATCAAAATCGCAATAGGCTCAGCAGTTCAGCTTCCAAAAGAGCTTTCTATGGTAGTTAAAGGACGCGATCAAGTAACAGGATTGTTAAATAGAATAGAGTTAACAAGTGAAGATGTAAGAGAGGCTATGCGTGAGCATTTAAAAGAAATTGCTGATGCATTAAAAATCGTTCTTGAAATGATGCCGCCTGATCTTGCAGCTGATATTGTTGAAAATGGTGTTGTTTTAACAGGAGGCGGAGCTTTAATACGCGGTCTTGATAAATATTTATCTGAAATTGTAAAACTTCCAGTATATGTAGCTGATGAGCCACTTTTAGCAGTAGCAAAAGGCACAGGTAAAGCTTTGGAAGAAATTTCTTTATTGCACCAACTAACGAATGAAGAGTAAAATTCTTAGTGTTTTAATTTTATCTTTTTTAGTGTTTGTTTCGTTTTATTATGGAGATATAATAAAACGAAATGTTTTAGATTTAAATATTGCTATTGTTAATCAGTTTTCTCAAAGCATTAATCTTTTAAAAGATAAATTTAATGAGCATTTTAATCAAGCTCAAGAAATTAAAAAATTAAGAGAAAGAAATGCTGAGCTTGAAAAAAACAATATCTATATGAAAAACTTTGCCAATGAATTAAACAATATTTTAAGTGATAAAAATTCAAGTTTTTATTATCCTAATGTTAGTTTAGTTAAGGCAACTTCTTATGCTCAAATTAGCGATTATCATAAGGTTTGGCTTGATGTGGATTATAAAGGAAAAATTAAAGGCTTAATTTATAATGGCTATACAGCAGGCATAGTTATAGAAAAAAATGGTAGAGCTTTGGGACTTTTACAAGGTGATGAAGAGTGTATTTTTTCCGTATATATAGGTAAGGAACAAGCACCAGGTATAGCTCATGGTAGAAATGATTATGTTTTAGTTAAATATATTCCTAAATGGCTTGAACTTAAAATGGGCGATAAGGTTTATACAAGTGGCTTAGATGAGATTTTCTTTTCAGGAATTCCAGTAGGCGAAATTTTTAAAATAGAAGAAGAAGGCGCCTATCAAAATGCATATGTTAAACCTTATGTAAAAATGAAAGTACCAAGTTATTTTTATATGGTAGAAAATTTTTAATAAAAAGTTATTTATTTTAGTTGATATAAATTATTATTTACTATTAAATATTAGAATTATCTCCGAATTTTAAAAATTTAGGAGATTAAATGAAAAAATATATCAGTAGTTGTTTAGCTTTTTGCTGTTTAAGTGGTGCTATTTATGCAAATGAAGTGGAATATGATGCACAAAAAATAGCAGATATTTTTTATCAACTTAATGCTGATCCTAAAAATCCAAAAGCAAAAGTTAATCATGCAAAAGGCTTTTGTGCTATGGGAACTTTTGAGCCAGCTTTGTCTATTAATAAAGAAGTTGATGTGCCTTTGTTAACACAAAAAAGTTTGCCAATCCAAGTAAGATATTCTTTGGGTGGAGCTTTTAAAGATGATAAAAGCAAAACAAGAGGTATGGCTATTAGAATTACTGATCCTAAAGATTCTGCTTCTTGGACTATGGTTATGCTAAATACAGAAATAAATTTCGCAAAAAATCCTAAAGAATTCGGTCAGTTTTTTGAAATGAGACTTCCTGTAAATGGTAAAGTCGATCAAGAAAAAATAAGCAAGATGATGCAAGAGGTTGATTCTTATAGAAATTTTGCTGCATATACTGATAAAATTGGCATTAGTAAAAGTGTAGCAAATACTCCATTTTTTAGTATTCATACTTTTTATTTTAAACAAGCAAACGGAGAAAACTATTTACCAGTAAGATGGAAATTAGTTCCAAGTGAAGGTGTGGCATATTTAAATGAAGCACAAATGAAAAGTGCGAGTAGTGATTTTTTAAAAGAAGATTTCCAAAATCGTGTAAAAGCTAATAAGCCGGTTGAGTATAAAATGTATTTAGTATATGCAAATAAAAATGATATTACCAATGAAACAACGGCTTTATGGAGTGGTAAGCACAAAGAAAGTCTAGTTGGGACTTTTAAGGTTAATGCCTTGAGCGATGAAGATTGTAATTTTGATGTATATTTTCCTTCGGATGTACCTCAAGGGGTTAATCCACCACAAGATCCTTTATTTGATGTAAGAAATGAAGCTTATGCTATAACTTTTGGTAAGCGTCAATAAAATTTAGCTCTTTAAGAGCTAAATTCTTTGTTAAATTCAACTTCTAAAAAACTTATATTTGTTATAATTTGGCTAAAAATTCAGCTTAGGAAAATACATGCCAAAAAGAACAGATATAAAAAATATATTATTAATAGGCAGTGGGCCTATCATTATAGGTCAAGCTTGTGAGTTTGATTACTCAGGAACTCAAGCGGCAAAAACTTTAAAAGAGCTAGGTTATAGAGTAGTTTTGATCAATTCTAATCCGGCTACGATTATGACAGATCCTGAATTTGCTGATGCAACTTATATAGAACCAATTACCAAAGAAAGTATTCTAAGTATTATCAAAAAAGAAAAAATCGATGCGATTTTACCTACTATGGGTGGCCAAGTTGCTTTGAATGTTGCTATGGAAGTTTATGAAAGTGGCGAGCTTGCAGATGTAAAATTTTTAGGTGCAAATCCTGAAGCGATTAAAAAAGGCGAAGACAGACAAGTTTTTAAAGAATGTATGAAAAAAATCGGCATGGATTTGCCAAAATCTATGTATGCGTATAATTATGAAGAAGCTTTAAAAGCTGTTGATGAGATTGGTTTTCCTTTGATGATTAGAGCTTCTTTTACCTTAGGTGGTGCAGGAAGTGGCGTGGTGTATAATATGGATGAGTTTGCAGAACTTGCAAATACTGCTTTAGCGCTAAGCCCTATCCATGAAATTTTAATCGAAGAAAGCTTACTTGGTTGGAAAGAATACGAAATGGAGGTCATTAGAGATAAAAATGACAATTGTATTATCGTTTGCTCTATTGAAAATGTCGATCCTATGGGAGTTCATACAGGCGATTCTATTACTATAGCTCCTGCTTTAACTTTGACTGATAAAGAATACCAAGCGATGCGTAATGCTTCTTTTGCTATTTTAAGAGAAATTGGAGTAGATACAGGTGGATCAAATGTGCAATTTGCTATCAATCCAACTAATGGTAGAATGATAGTTATTGAAATGAATCCTAGGGTTTCAAGATCTTCAGCCCTAGCTAGTAAAGCTACGGGCTATCCTATAGCTAAGGTAGCTACGCTTTTAGCAGTTGGATTTAGTTTAGATGAGATTAAAAATGATATCACAGGAACTCCTGCTTCATTTGAACCGGTAATTGATTATATCGTAACTAAAATTCCTCGTTTTACTTTTGAAAAATTTCCAAATGCAAGCACAGAGCTTGGCACTGCTATGAAAAGCGTGGGTGAGGTTATGGCTATAGGGAGAACTTTTAAAGAAAGCATTCAAAAAGCACTTTGCTCACTTGAGAGAAATTTAAGTGGGTTTGATACTATAGAATGTGATAAAAATGAGCTTTTAGCAAAAATTCGCCAAGCTAATGAAAAACGCTTACTTTATATAGCACAAGCTTTTAGAGAAGGTTTTAGCACACAAGAGCTTTTTGAGCTTTGCAAAATAGATCCTTGGTTTTTAAACCAAATCAAAGAAATAGTGGAATTTGAAAATCAAATAGATATGGATATTTTAAGTAATAAGCAACTATTAAGAAAAGCTAAAACCTTAGGTTTTTCAGATAAAAAAATTGCTAGCTTAATTAATCAAAAAGATAATCTTGAGTTAAGCCAAAATGATATTTATTATGCAAGAATTAAACACAAAATCATCGCTCAATATAGTGAAGTAGATACTTGTGCAGGAGAATTTGAAGCACTGACACCGTATTTATACTCAAGTATTAATACAAATGAAGCTACGCAAGTAAAAGAAAGTAAAGATAAAAAAGATAAAAAAGTGATGATTATAGGTGGTGGACCAAACCGCATAGGACAAGGCATTGAGTTTGATTATGCTTGCGTGCATGCTTCTTTTGCTCTAAAAGATATGGGTGTAAAAACTATAATGTATAATTGTAACCCAGAAACGGTTTCAACAGATTATGATACAAGCGATATTTTGTATTTTGAGCCAATTGATTTTGAGCATTTAAGAGCGGTTATTGATAGAGAAAGACCCGATGGAGTGATAGTGCATTTTGGTGGCCAAACTCCGCTTAAATTTGCAAAACGCCTTAGTGCTTTTGGAGCAAAGATTATAGGAACAAGTGCAAGGGTAATAGATTTAGCTGAAGATAGAAAGAAATTTGCTAAATTTATTGAAGATCTAGGTATAAATCAACCTAAAAATGGCACAGCTATAAGCGTTGAAGAAGCGATTATAAAAGCAAATGAGATAGGTTATCCTGTGCTTGTTAGACCAAGTTATGTTTTGGGTGGTCGTGCAATGCGTGTAGTGCATGATGAGAGTGAGCTTAGACTTTATATGCAAGAAGCAGTAGATGTGAGTGATAAATCTCCGGTATTAATCGATCAGTTTTTAGATAATGCAACTGAGCTTGATGTAGATGCGATAAGTGATGGAAAAGAAGTTTATGTAGCAGGTATTATGGAGCATATTGAAGAAGCAGGAATTCACTCAGGCGATAGTGCTTGCTCTTTACCTGCTGTAAATATTAATGAAGCTATGCTTGAAATGATTGAGCAAAAAACAAAAGATATTGCTTTAAATTTAGGTGTAGTAGGGCTTTTAAATATACAATTTGCTATTTATGATAATAAACTTTATATGATAGAAGTAAATCCAAGAGCTAGTAGAACCGTGCCTTTTGTGAGCAAAGCCACAGGAATTCCTTTAGCTAAGGTTGCAACGCGCGTGATGTGGCAAGGAAATTTAAGAGAAAGCTTGAAATTTTATGACACCTTTAAAGTGGTAGAGGAAAAAAACGGAATTTTAAGAGCTAAAAAGCCAAAACATATTAGTGTAAAATCAGTGGTATTTCCTTTTGCTAAACTTAGCGGAAGCGATCTTGAGCTTGGACCTGAAATGCGCTCAACCGGTGAAGTTATGGGAGTAAGTAAAGATTTTGATAACTCTTATGCAAAAAGCCAACTTGCTTCTTCAAATTTCTTACCAGAAAGTGGTAATGTATTTTTATCACTAAGAGAGCAAGATAAAAAATATGCAGTAGATTTAGCTAATGAGTATATTAAGCTAGGATTTAAAATCATTGCTACGAGTGGAACTTATAAAGTTTTACAAGAAGCAGGCTTGGAGTGTGAGTTTGTGCATAAAATTTCTGAAGGACGCCCGAATGTAGAGGATAAATTAAAAAATTCTCAAATTCAACTTGCTATAAATACTAGCGATGAGCATAGTTTTAAAGGCGACACTAAAAAAATTAGAGCAAATATTTTACGCTTTAAAATCCCATATTTTACAAATCTAAGAGCAGCTTATGCGGGGATTAAAGCTATCAAAGCTATACAAAATAAATCATGTCTTGAAGTAAAGAGCTTACAAGAATACTTAAAAACATGATTTATCTTGCTCAAACTGATACAACAGCAGGGTTTTTAAGTAAGGACTTAAAAGCCCTTAATACTTTAAAAAAAAGGCCCTTAAAGCAAGATTGTTTAATTACTACGGCTAAATTTAGTGAGCTTAAAAAACTTACAAGAGTGCCAAATTATTTTAAAAATACTATTAGAAAATCCAAAAAAACTACTTTTTTATATCCTAATTCTAAAGCAATACGCGTTGTGAAAGATTGTACTCATGAGGAATTTTTAAAAAAGTTTGATTGGCTTTATTCTACTTCTGCAAACATTCATGGGAAAAAATTTGATCTAAATTGGGCTATGCAAAATGCAGATAAAATAGTAGATGAAAAGTTTTTTGAAAGTGGAGCCTCAAAGATTTTTAAACTTCGAGGCATTAAAAAAGTTAAACTGCGTTAATTTCCAAGCGGCCAAAATACTTTTGGCTCTTCGCCGATTTTTGCTTGTCCATGATACATTCCAAGTTTATCTTTAGTCCAAGCATAACCAACTTCTCCATTTTTATCTATTGAAATAATTCCGCCTGTACCACCAAGTTTTGCAACTTGTTTGATAGTTTCTTGGGCTGCTTTTTGCACTGAAAGTTTTTTGTATTTATACAAAGACGCAACTTCATGGGCTGCAGCTACTCTTATGTAAATATCACCTGTTCCTGTGCAAGAAATTGCTACTGAGTCATTATTTGCATAATTTCCTGCTCCTATGATAGGAGAATCCCCAATGCGTCCTGTCATTTTATTTGTAGTGCCACCTGTGCTTGTACCTGCTGCTAGGTTGCCGTTTTTATCTAAAGCTATTGCACCTACTGTGCCTAAATATGGCTCGGTACTTACACCAAGATGGGCTTTTGCCTTATCACTATCTAATAAAACTTCCTTGCTTTTTTTAGCTTCTTGAAGTTGTTTGTATCTGTGCTCTGTAAAGAAGTATTTTTGTCCTACTATTTCTAAGCCATGTTTTTTGGCTAATTTATCAGCACCCTCGCCCGCTATTAAAGTATGGGGTGTTTTTTCCATAACAAGTCTTGCTGCTTCTATAGGGTTTTTAATCGTCCTAGCCATAGCAACTGCGCCTGCTTTTAAATTTTTTCCATCCATTATAGATGCATCAAGCTCATTAAATCCATCAGAGGTAAAAACAGCACCTTTCCCAGCATTAAATTCAGGACTATCTTCCATTACTTTAATAGCGGCTATAACTGCATCAACCGAGCTTCCTCCTTTTTCAAGTATGCTTTGACCTGCTTTTAAAGATTCTTTCATTACCTTTTCTCTTTTGGCAAATTCTTCTTTGGTAAGTCCTAAGCCACTTGTTCCACCATGTATAACGATGATAGGTTCAAAATCTTTTGCAAAGACATTATTGCTTAGTAAAAATATTAAACTAGTTAATGTCAATAAAATTCTTTTACTACAGGTTAAAAATTTCATTATTTACTCCTTTTTTAAAATTATTTATTATATTTAATAAAAATTAAATATAACTAAAATTTAATTAATAAATGAGTATTTTTAGGACAAAAATTCTACTTTTTATTTTTATAGGTGTTATTTTTGAAAAATTTTTTAGAAATTAATTAAAATGTTTTTATATTTATTGCAAAATTAGGAGGTATTTTAATGTTTAAAACTATTGTAGCTAAGAAAATATCATTTTTCACAGCTTTGATTTTGGTTGTTGGATTTGGTATTTTTGTTGGACTAAATTATTATTCGTCTAAAACGGATATTCTTCAAAGTATTGTAAGTGGAAAGCAAGAAAGTGTTAAAAATGGAAAAAATTTTTCAGATTTATACTTCAATACCAAGATAGAGAATATTAAAAAAATCGCTGCAAATATTATTGAACATAAAAATGTAAGTGAGGAATATATTGGTTCTTTTTTAGAAAAGATGTTTGGTTTTTATTCTTTTAATGCTATTTATGTTGGGTATGAAAAAGATGGTAGCTTAATTGATGTAGATATTAATTCTAAAGGAAAACATTTTATTTTAAATCAAGAAAAAGATGGTTTTGATGCTAGAGAACGCGTGTGGTATCAAAATGCAAAAAATAAAAATAAGGTAAGCATTTCAGAACCTTTTTTAGATGTCGTAACTAAAAAAATAGCTTTGTCAGTGTCAATTCCGATTGTTATTGATGGGAAATTTTATGGAGTTTTAGCAGGTGAGTTTTTTCTAGATGATATACGCAATGCTTTTGGAAGATTAAAAACTACTGCAAGTAATAATGTGTTTTTAATCAATGAAAGAAAGGAAATGATAGCTCATTCTTCTGCTAATATAGATTTTTATGAAGACAATGAAGTTAAAGAAGTGTTAAAAAATTTTGTTAATGTTGCAAGTGTAACTCCAAATGAAACTACTGATTTGATTTTGTATAAACTTAAAGGTCAAGAACGCTTAGCTGTGTGTATTATGGGAGAAAATTCTTTAACTTTGTGTTCTTCTAATGCTTTGAGTGATTATGATGAGATTTTAAACGGACTTTTAATTACCCAAGTTATATTTGGTGTGATTTTTGTCCTTGTTATTATCGTTATTTTGGGTGGTATGATAGAGCATTTTCTTAAGAAAATTATATTTATTAAAGAAGCTTTAGAAGATTTTTTTGAAAGTTTAAACTACAAAGGCGATATGAAGGATATAGATTTAAATATCAAAGGAAATGATGAATTTGCTATTATTGGTAAAGAAATCAATAATGGTATAAAAAATATCCAAAAGAATTTAAAACAAGACAAGAAGGCTGTGTTTGAAAGTGTTCAAAAGTTGAAAGAGATAGAGCTTGGAGATTTATCTGTTAGAATTGATAATGATCCTATAAATCCTCAACTAATAGAGTTAAAAAATGTATTAAATGAATTACTTGATATTTTAGAAGAGAAAATAGGATCAAACATCAACGAGCTTGATAGAGTGCTTGAAAGTTATAAGGCTTTAGATTTTTCAACACAAGTTGAAAATGCAAAAGGAAGTGTAGAAATAACAACAAATGTTTTAGGTTCAGAAATCAAAAAGATGTTGATTTCTTCTTCTAAATTTGCACATAAACTAACTATACAATGTGAAAAACTAGAAGAATTTATGCAAAAACTTGTTGATGGAACTTATTCTCAATCAAATTCTTTGGAAAAATCCATAAAAGCAGTAGAGCAAATAAACATTTCTATGCAAAATGTTGGAGGTAAAACTACAGAGGTTGTTTCTCAAGCTGAAAATATTAAAGAAGTAGTAAATGTGATCAAGGATATAGCAGAGCAAACAAATTTATTAGCATTAAATGCTGCCATAGAAGCTGCTCGTGCGGGCGAACATGGCAGAGGTTTTGCTGTGGTTGCTGATGAGGTGCGTCATTTGGCTGAAAAGACAGAAAGAAGTTTAGGTGAGATAGAAGCTAATGTAAATATTTTAGTTCAAAGTGTTAATGATGTTTCTATATCAATGCATGAACAAACTCAAAGTATTTCACAAATCAATGATGCGATAATTCAACTAGAAGATGTCACAAAAGAAAATGTAAAAATAGCTAATTTTACTAATGAAACTACTAAAGAAGTAGGGGATATTTCTCAAGATATATTAAAAGAGGTAGAAAGTAAGAAAATTTAATACCAAGGAGCTTATTATTTTGTAATTTTGGTTATAATTTGCACTTTTAAAAAAGGTAGATTATGATTGAAAGAACAAAAATAAGCTCTAATTTTGGTTGGTTTATGGTAATTTTAGGTGGTTTGGTTGAGTGTTTTTGGGTAAGTGGTTTAAAATACTCTACTGAAATTTGGCATTATGCTTTAACAGCCATTGGAGTTTGTATATCTTTTACATGTTTTTTGAAAGCTTGTGAAAGACTTGAAGTAAGTATTGCTTATAGTGTTTTTGTAGGTATTGGCACGGTTGGAGTGGTGCTTAATGAGATGTTTATTTTCAATGAGCCAAGCTCTATTACCAAGCTTACTTTAATAGCCATTTTGCTTTTAAGTATCATAGGCCTTAAAATCATTAGCAAGGAAGCTAAGTAATGGAATGGTTCTTTTTGTTTTTGGCGACTGCTTTTGAAATTTTTGGCGTGATTATTATGAAACAACTTGTAAGCACTAAAAATAAGCTTTATCTTTTAGCTTTGATAGTGTGTTTTGCTTTTTCATTTGGATTTTTAAGCCTTAGTATGCAAAGTATTGCTATGAGTGTGGCTTATTCTATATGGACAGGAGCTGGAACTGCAGGCGGGGTTATCATAGGGGTGCTTTTTTATAAAGAAAGCAAAAGCTTTTTAAAGCTTTTTTTGATTGCTCTTATCATTGCTTGCACCGTGGGTTTAAAAATACTTTCATAGGTTTAAAATGAAAATATACATTAGCGGTATAGACACAGATGTTGGTAAAACTTATCTAAGTGCTAGAATTTGTAAAGAATTGGGTTTTGATTATTTTAAGCTTATCCAAGCAGGCACGCCAAAAGATAGCGAGGTAGTAGCTGAGTTTAGCCCAAAAACTAAGATTTTCAAAGAAGGCGTGTTTTTACAAACTCCTGCTTCACCACACAAAGGTAGGATTTTAGAGAATTTAAATTATAAAGCTTTTGATATACAAATTCCACAAAGTGATAAACTCATCATCGAGCTAGCTGGTGGGCTTTTTTCGCCCCTTGATGATGAAAAAACAATGATTGATTATATGAGTGCGTTTAAGCACCCTACGATTTTAGTCGCAAAAGACTATCTAGGAAGTATCAATCACACGCTTTTAAGCATAGAAGCACTAAAACAAAGAGATATTAAAATCCTTGCTTTAATCTTAAAAACCCAAGATACTTTTAGCAAGGATTTTATAAGCAATTACGCTAAAATTCCTATCATAGAATTTGATGATAAAGTGTGTGAAAAACTTTCAAAAATCCTTGAAAATCTCTCTTAAAGACTGCACTATATAAGCAATTTCATCTTCATTTATAACATATGGTGGCATGAAATAAATTGTATTTCCAAGTGGTCTTAAAAGCAAGCCTTTTTCTAAGGCTCTTTGAAAGACTTCAAGTCCTGCTCTTTGATATTTGCTTTTTTGTATATCAAATGCACTTACCATGCCTAAATTTCTAAAATTTCCTAAAAAGTCAAATTCTTTTAAACTCTCCCATTGAGTTTTTATAAAAGCACTTTTGATTTTATTTTTTGTGATGATATTTTCTTTTTCAAAAATATCCAAAGTCGCATTAGCCGCTGCACAAGCTAGGGCATTACCTGTGTAGGAGTGAGAGTGTAAAAAGGCCTTTTGGCTCTCATAACTATCATAAAATTTCTCATAAATTTCATCTTTAGTAAGCACCACTGAAAGTGGTAAATACCCACCCGTGATAGCTTTAGAAAGACATATATAATCAATACTTTGTGAGCAATAATCAAGCGCAAACATTTCCCCTGTGCGTCCAAAACCTGTGGCTATCTCATCAAATATCACTTGCACACCATAATCTTTAGCAAGTTTAACTGCCTCATCTAAATACCCAAGCTCGTACATATGCATATTGCCTGCACATTGAAGTAAAGGCTCGAGTATAAAAGAACAAATTTCATGATGATGATTTTTTAAAATACTTTCTAAAATTTCAAGTTCTTTTGTATAGTCCTTGCTTGTTGGCACAGGTGTTGTGATACTTTTTAAAAGTAAAGGCTCGTAGGTTTTTTTATAAAGTGCTACATCGCCAACGCTTAATGCGCCTAAGGTTTCTCCGTGGTAAGAATTGCTAAGCGATAAGAATTTATCCTTTTTAGAGCCATTGTTTAAGTGGTATTGAAAGCTCATTTTTAAAGCCACTTCTATGGCTGAACTACCATTGTCTGCAAAAAAGCATTTATCAAAAGGTAAAAGCTTACAAAGTCTTTGCGAAAGCTTTATGATAGGCTCATGTGAAAAGCCTGCAAGCAAGACATGCTCTAAATTTTGAAGTTGATCTTTGATTTTTTCATTGATGTATTCATTACAATGGCCAAAGATATTTACCCACCAAGAGCTAATGCAGTCTATGTAGGATTTTTCATCAAAATCATACAAATACACTCCCTTAGCCTTTTTTATAGGTATTAAAGGTAAAAACTCATGATCGCTCATTTGCGTGCAAGGGTGCCAAATGTGTTTTAAGTCTAGTTCTTTTAAATTCATTTTTACTTCTTTGATTTTTATTACTAATGATACTACAATTTTTACTCAAATTTATGCTTTAAAATGAAAAAGGATTATTTAGAAAATATTTATATAATTAGTTTTTTATCTTAAATTTGGAGATAAAGTATGAAAAAAGTTTTGATTATCTTAGCGATTTTATTTTTAAATTTTGCATATTCGCAAGAGGATTTATTTGTAAAAGGATTTAAAGCCTATGAGAGTGGTAATTATATAAATGCTATGAAGTATTATAAAAAGCCTGTGATTTAAATAGTGGAAATGGCTGTTCTAATCTTGGTTTCATGTATGCAAATGGACAAGGTATAAAAAAGGATAATTTCAAAGCAGTAGAATTATATCAAAAAGCATGTGGTTTAAATAGTAGAGATGGTTGTTTTAATCTAGGTGTTATGTATATGGATGGAAAAGGTGTAAGAAAAGATAATTTCAAAGCAGTGGAATTGTATCAAAAAGCATGTGGTTTAGAAAAAGGCTTGGGTTGTTTTAATCTTGGTGTAATGTATGAAAAAGGTTATGGTATAAGAAAAGATAATTTTAAAGCGGTAGAATTGTATCAAAAATCATGTAATTTAAATGAAGGCTCTGGTTGTTCTAATCTTGGTTTTATGTATGCAAATGGGTATGGTGTAAAAAAAGATAATTTTAAAGCAGTTGAACTTTATGTAAAAGCTTGTAATTTAAATGATGGGGTTGGTTGTTCTAATCTTGGAGTTATGTATGCACTTGGAAAAGGCGTTAGAAAAGACACTTCTAAGGCTTTAGAATATTTTGGCAAGGCTTGTGATTTAAAAAATGATTTAGGTTGTCAAGCTTACGCAAGGCTTAAACAATAATGCAAATTGCACAAATTTTAGATGCGTTAAAACAACAAGATAATTTTAGAATTCTACGCTCATTAGGGCATGAGGGAAAATATGTTATTTATAATGAGCAAAAATTGCTGAATTTAGCGAGCAATGATTATCTAAATTTAAGCAATGAAAAAGCATTAAAGCAAGATTTTTTAACACATTTGAAAGAATTTGAATTTTCTAGTTCAAGTTCTAGAAGCTTGAGTGGAAATTATGCGATTTTTGATGAATTTGAAAGCTTTTTAGAAGCTAAATTAGGCAGAAAAATCTTGCATTTTAACAACGGCTATGCCTTAAATGTTAGCTGTTTGCAAGCTTTAGCAAGCATTAAAAATACTTTATTTTTAGTAGATAAACAAGTACATGCAAGTATCATCGATGGTTTAAGGCTTGGCGGGGCTAAATTTATAAGATTTAAGCACAATGATATAAAGCATTTACAAAGCTTAGTGCAAAAGCATTATAAAGAATTTGAAAATATCATCATCGTAAGTGAAGCGCTATTTAGTATGGATGGGGATTTTGCGCCTATAAAAGAATTCATAAATTTAAAAAAAGAGTTTAAAAATATCAAAATTTATATTGACGAAGCTCATAGCATAGGGTGTTTTAATGATGATGGTTTGGGTTATGTGAGATTTTTGGGCTTGGAAAAGGAAGTGGATTTTTTAGTTTTTACCTTTGGTAAGGCCATAGCTTCCATGGGAGCTTGCATGATAAGTGATGAAAAAGATTTTTTTATCAACAAAGCAAGGGCCTTTATATACTCAACTGCTATTGCACCTATCAATGTAGCTTGGACTTTGCATGTTTTTAAGCATTTGCATGAATTTAGTGCTCAAAGAAAAGAGCTTTTAGAATTAAGTGCTTGGTTTAAAAATGCTTTAGCAAGCAAAGGTGCAGTTTTAGGTGAGGCTTATGTGATATCTTTTATTTTAGGGCAAAATGCATTAGCTAGTGAAATTTCACAAAAGCTTTTAGAAAATGGTATTTTCGCACCTGCTATTAAAGAGCCAACCGTAGCTAAAAATACAGCTAGAATTCGCTTTTCTTTGCATGCTGGGCTAGTGAAAAAAGACTTAGAAAAGGTTTTGGAGGTACTTTGAAAACTCATTTTTTACATGAAAATGCAAATTCATCTGAGTTGATTTTATTTTTTTCAGGGTTTTGCTCGCATTTTAGCCATTTTACGCATTTAAAAAGTGATGTAAATGTTTTAATGGTGTATGATTATACGAGTTTTGGTTGGGAATTTGATCTTAATAAATTTGAAAAAATCACTCTTGTTGGCTTTTCTATGGGAGTTTGCATAGCGAGTAAAATTTTAAAAGATATGAAATTTGATAAAAAAATAGCCATAAATGGCACAAATTTGCCTATAGATGATGAATTTGGGATTAAAAAAGCCATTTTTAAACTTACGATAAAAAGATTTGCTTTAGAGGATTTTAAAGCAAATTTGCTTGAAAAAAGAATGAGTTTAAGTGATGAATTTTACTTTGAAAAAAACGAGCATTTAAAAGCAGAACTTTTAAGTTTATATGAGTTTTGTACTAAAAACTTAAATGAAAATTTCACTTGGGATAAAGCCATAATTAGCAAAGATGATAAGATCTTTCCACCAAAACATGTTTTAAATTTTTTTAAAGAAAAGGCAATGTTTATCGATGAGCCACATTTTGCATTTTTTAAATACCACACTTGGGAAGAGCTTTGCAAACTTTCATAAGAGCAAAAGATACTTATAGCGCAAATACACCAGTGCAAAAAGACATGGTTAAAGAGCTTTGTAAAATGCTTAGTGAGAATGATTTGAGCGATTTTAAAGCGGTATTTGAGTTTGGCTGTGGAGTAGGGGTTTTTAGTAAGGCTTTGCAAGAGTGTATTAAATTTAAGCATTATTTTTTAAATGATATTTATCCTTTTGAAAATCCTTGCAAGTTTGATGAATTTGGCGTTTTTGATATGAATGAACTTAAAAATCATCATTTTTATACGAAAAAATTTGATCTTATAGCTTCAAATGCTTGTATGCAGTGGCTAAAGATAGATGAGCTTTTAGAAAATCTTGCAAATATGTTAAATAAAAATGGAATTTTGCTTTTTTCTACTTTTGGAGAAAAAAATTTCACTCAAATAAAACAAAGCACTAATTTATCACTTGAATATTTAACTTTAGAGCAAATTAGGCAAAAACTTTCTAAAAATTTTAAGATCATAAAAGCAAAAGAAGAATTAAAAGAGTTAAAATTTGATGATACTTTGGAGCTTTTTAGGCATTTGAAATTAAGCGGAGTAAATGCTTTGAGTGAAAAATTTTTCATAGGCAAGGTATTTTTAAAAAACTATGAAAAAGAATTTCAAAATACCTTGACTTATCATCCTTTATTTTTTCTAGTTAGAAAACTATAATCGCTAATGTTTTAAGTAAAATGGATAGGTAAAAAATATCAAATGGATTAAATTTAATCCATAGTGAAACAATACGCTCATCCATAAGCTTTTTGAGTATTTATAAGCTAAGCCATAAATCACGCCTGCAACACCAGCAAATACAATCATCAAAACACCGCTTTTATAATGCACTAATCCAAAAGCTATGCTTGCGATTAATAAAGCAAGATTGGGGTGAATAAATTGTGTAAGTCTTTGTTGGAGATAACCTCTAAAAAAAGCTTCTTCTACTAAAGCAACTAACAAAAGATTTGAAAATAAAAAATATAAAATCCATGATGGTATGCTTATTTCTAGTTTGATAACACCCAAATACCAAGGCACGCACAGCAAAAGAATAGGAGATAAAAGCAATAAGCTCCATTTTAGCACTGAAGCTTTGGTGCAGTTTATGTTTTTAAATAAAATAGGAAAAAGTATAAAAAGTATAAAAACCCCTAGTGGCTTGTCAATACTAAAGTAAAGATTAAAGGGTGCGCTATTTGTGCTTACATAAACTTGATCTAAAACTTTGATGTTATTTACACCAGGGATAAAATGAAGAAATAAAGCTAAAGCATAGATAAATAATGCTATTTCTAATATGAAAATTTTTTTATACTGATACAATATAGCCGTTATAAAAACTAATACATTAATCACTATAAAAGTTATATCTATAATTTTAAATACATATCCCAACAAGACTGAAAAGAGTAAAAAAATATACGAAATTTTGACTTTATCAAATGAAAGCAATATCAAAGAAATAGCCAAAAAAAGATGAGTGCTTAAAGCTAACATATAAAATCCTTGTTTATAATTGATCTAGATATAGTTTTACTACTTCTTCTCTTAGGTAAAGCTTTTTTAAATCATTTACATTTATATATTTAAGACAAAAGTGTTAATTTTGTTACTTTTTATAAAACCTACAATTTGTCTATATTGTTTTAAATTCCAGTTTGTGTTTTTACCTAGCTTGATGATATTTATAATTTTTACCTTTGTAGTGAAAAATTTATTATTATCTTTTATAATACCTTTATTGAGTGTAATTAAGATATTAAAAATTTTAAAGTAGAAGCAGATAAAATGCATTTTATTTGTTTTTTAAAATCGTTTTATTTTCTTTTTCATGAAAAAATTTTTTAATTCTTTTTGATCTCTTATAGCAATGTTTTCTTTGATGATTTTAAATCCTGCTTTTAAAAAGAAATTTTTAGCGCTAAGGCTAGCAAAAGTATAAATTTCACTATAAGGGTAGTTTTTAAGAGCAAATTCTAATAAAGCTTTACCATAACCTTGATGAGCATAGTTTGTATGAGTAAAGCAAAGATCGAGTGTTTTTTCTTCTAAATTTATACTTATAAAAGATACAATTTGGCCTTTTTCTTCATAAATAAAACCTAGTTGATTTTGAAATTTTTCTTCCCAAGCTTTTTGGTTTATATTAATCCAAGCACGAATTTGTTCTTTTGTATAATCATTTTTACAAAGAATGGATACGCTTTGCTTAAAAAGCTTGATACAAGGAGCTAAGTCTTTTATATCAAGCTTTCTTATCAAGCACTTTCCTTAAAGCCAAAGAAGCTAGAGCAAGTCCAAAAGAAGCTGTTACACCCATAAATGAGCCAAGATCTTTACAATGGGCTTCTTCATCTGAAAATACCACATCAAAATCCCCTTTAAAGCCCGATTTTCTAAGTTCATAGCGGAATTTTTTAGCTAAAGCATCGCCATGTGTTTTAAATATGCTTGTCGTTTTAATACGCGTTGGATCAAGCTTTCTAGCTCCACCGGTTGATGAGATAAAAATTTGCTTTTTCAAATCAAGTAAATTAGCCAAAGCAACCTTAGCAGGTATATCATCAATCGCATCGATGATAAGATCAAATTCACTCAAATTAAAACTTTTCAAAAACTCATCATCGATTTTACTGACTATACCTTTAGCATTGTAAATACGCTCAAAAACCTTAGCTTTTTCTGCGCCTATATTTTCACTATGAAGCTGGCGGTTTTGATTAGTAGTTTCAAATTTATCCGCATCAATTAAAGTTAGATTACTAAAGCCACTTCTAAAAAGCGCATCAACACAAATTCCACCAACTCCACCAAGCCCACAAACTAAAACTTTAGTGTTTTGAATTTTGATAAAATTTTCTTCATTAATAAGCCATTTTATACGCGTGTATCTATCCATTTTTCATCCATTTTTTGAGATTTTTCATTTGTTTATAAGCTGTTAGATCAAGCATTATAGGGGTTATTGTGGCATAGCCTTGTTTTAAAAGTGCTATGTCTGAGTCTTTTTCATTTTCATGATCAAGATTAGCAGCAGCTAGCCAATAGTATTCTACACCTCTTGGGTTTGTATTAGAATGTGCTTTATAGCTATAAATTCTTTTACCTGCTTTGCAAATTTTTAAGCCTTGAAAGGCTGTTTTGCTAGAAGGAAAGTTGATATTTAAAAATTCTTTTTTATCTAAAGGAAAGCCCTTTTCAAAGATATTTTTGACTATTTTTTTAGTAAGTTTTAAAGCAAGTTTATAATCAAGCTCTTTTTGATTATCTTTGTAAAATTGCGATAAAGCAATGGCAGGAATTCCATGAAGTACTGCTTCCATAGCACCTGCGCAAGTTCCTGAGTAGGTTATATCCTCGCCTACATTAGCACCTTTGTTAATTCCACTTATGACAAGATCAGGCAAACGCTTTTTATATAAAGCATGTAAAGCTAGATAAATACAATCTGCAGGCGTGCCATCATCAAGCTTGTAAAATCTTTTACCAACCTTATGAAATCTCAAAGGCTTAGTTAGTGTTATGGAGTGTGAGCATGCTGATTTTTCACTAGCAGGAGCTACTATGGTGATTTTAGCTTTAAAATGCTTTCTTAGCATTTTAATAAGCTTTTTTAAACCTTCACTTTCATAGCCATCATCGTTTGTTATTAAAATTTCTTTCATGTTTTTTCCTTTTTTTAAATTCTAACACAAGTAATACAATATTTTTTTATTACTAAATTGTTTTTTCATTTTTTAAATATTAAAATTATAGTTTTGATTAATTTTTTAAAGGAAAGAATGATGTCAAAACTTTTACTTTTTAGTGCTTCTGGCTATAAAGATAGTGCTTATTTAAGTCATACTAGAGAATTTATAGATGATTTTTTAAAAGAAAATTCCATGAAAGATGAAGAAATTCTTTTTATACCTTATGCGGGTGTTAGAAGGACTTATGATGCTTATGAAGCTAGAGTAAAAGAAGGCTTGAAAAAAGATAATATCAAATCATTACACCATTTTGAAAATTTAAAAGAAACGATTTTAAATGCAAAAGTTTTTTTAGTAGGTGGTGGCAATAGTTTTATGCTTTTGCATAAATTATATGAAAATGATTTGCTTGAAGTGTTAAAAGAGCGTATTGAAAAAGGGGTTTGTTATATAGGTTGGAGTGCAGGCTCAAACATAGCAGGTCTTAGCATAAAAACAACTAATGATATGCCTATTGTTATGCCAAAAAGTTTTGATAGTTTAGGGGTTTTTCCTTATCAAATCAACCCACATTTTATTGGCGGGAAAATTCCTGGACACAACGGAGAAAGTAGAGAAGAGCGTTTGGAAGAGTTTTTATTAACTAATCCAAAAGACATTGTTTATGCTATACCGGAGGGTTCTGCATTAAAAGTGCAAGATGATAGCTTAAAAATCATAGGTCATCATGATGTGTTAAAGCTAAGTCATCCTTTTAATGTGGAATATTTAAAAGTCAATCAAACAACTAAAATCTAAAGGAGAAAAATGCAAACTTTTTATCTTTTAGCTGCGATTTTTGGTATTGTGGCTGTGGTTTATTTGCTTATTAAAAAAGTGGAAACAAAAACAGCTTTAATTAGTGTTGGTTTTATCTTGTGCTTGATTTCACTTAAGCCCATTGAAGCTTTGAGTGCTTTTACGCATGCTATGGTGCAACCTGCCTTGATTAAGGCAATTTGTGCGAGTATGGGTTTTGCTTTTGTGATGAAAGTGACTAAATGCGATAAACATTTGGTTAGATTACTTACAACACCTTTGAAAAATGTAGGATTTTTCTTAATCCCACTTGCTTTTATGGTAACTTTTTTTATTGCTATAGCTATACCTTCAGCGGCAGGATGTTCAGCTGCAGTTGGTGCGACTTTAATACCGCTTTTAATGGCTTCAGGTATAAAACCTGCCATGGCAGCAGCAACAGTGCTTTGTGGAACTATAGGAGGAATTTTAAGTCCAGGTGTTTCTCATACGGCTTTGATTTCTGAAATTTCAGGGAAAAATATACAAGAAATTGTTTTAACTCAAACTCCAAATGCATTAACAGCAGGAGTGATAGTGATGATTTCTTTGATGATTATGGCAGTGATTTTTAAAGATTATCAAAAAGGGCAAGTTTTTGAAGTGGCTAATCAAAACAAGACTGAAGATAATATTGAAAAAGTAAATGTATTTTATGCACTTATGCCTTTAGTGCCTTTAATTGTGCTAATCATAGGCGCAAGTCCTTTAAATGATTATGAGTTTTTAACATGGACAAAAGAAGTTGGAGTTGCTGAAGCTATGCTTTTAGGAGCGATTATAGCTTTAGTAGTAACTATGAGCAAGCCTGATAATATTTTTAAAGAGTTTTTCAATGGCATGGGAAAATCTTATGCAGAGATTATAGGGATTATCATAGCTGCTAGTGTTTTTGTTGCGGGTTTAAAAGCATGCGGTGTAATTGATATTATCATAGAATGGCTTAAAAATGAACAGCATTATGTGCGTTTTGGTGGAACTTTTATACCATTTTTAATGGCTATGATTACAGGTAGCGGTGATGCTGCTGCTATGGCATTTAACAAGGCTGTAACTATTCATGCTCAAGATCTTGGTTTTGATCAAGTTAAACTTGGTACTGCAGTGGCAATGTCAGCAGTGCTTGGAAGATACCTTTCGCCTATTTTAGGAGCTTGTATCATCGTTTCAGCTATAGCTGGGGTTAGTCCTTTAGAAATTGTTAAAAGAACTGCTTTGGGTTGTGTTGTTTCGGTGATTGTAATTGCTTTTGTGTTATTATAATTTTAAGCCTTAAAAGGCTTAAATTTATTTTGCGGCTAGGATGATGATTTCTTGTATAACTTTGCTCGCTGCTTTTAAAGATTTAACAGGTAAATACTCATAAATAGAGTGAAAATTATGTGCTCCAGTAAAGATATTTGGACAAGGTAGGCCTTTTTCTGAAAGTACCGCTCCATCGTATCCTCCACGCATAGGAATGATTTTAGTTTTGATATTTAAATTTTCATAAGCTTGTAAAGCAAGTTTAATAGGCAAAGATTTGGTTGTTTTTAGACTATTAAAGACATTTTTATAACGATCGTTAAGCTTAATGTTAATTCTTTCTTCTCCATATAGCTTTTTAAAACTATCGTTTAAATCTTGTAAAAATTGCATTCTTTGTTTGTATTTTTCATCATCAAATTCTCTAATATCTATTTTTAAAATAGTTTTAGCACTATTTCCCTTGAGTTCTTTAACCCAAAAATATCCTTCTTTATTTTCTGTGTATTCAGGTGCTTCGCCATTTGGAAGCATAGAGATAAATTTATGTGCTAAAAGTAAAGAATTAACTAATTTTCCCTTAGCACTCATAGGATGAGCAGATTTTCCTATAAATTCTACTTCACAATCTCCTGCATTCCAATTTTCATAAATAAACTCTCCTATCTCGCAACAATCTAAACAATATCCAAAATCAGCATTAATTTCTTTTATATCAAAAGCTTTTGCACCTCTTAAACCCTGTTCTTCATCAGGTAAAAAGCAAGCATAAATATCACCATGCTTAATATCAGGATTTTTAACAAAAAATTCAAGCATATCCATAATAGCTGCAATGGCTGCTTTATCATCAGCTCCAAGCAAGCTTGTGCCATCAGTGTGGATAATATCATCTCCTATGTAGTTTTTAAGCTCTTTAAATTCACTTTCTTTCAAATAAAGATCTAAGTTTTTATTTAAGCATATATCTCCACCTTGATACTTAGTGATTTGTGCTTTGGTGTCATTAGTTTGTTCCATACTTGTATCTAAATGCGCAAAAAAGGCTATTTTAGGAGCATTTGGAGTGTTTGCTGGTAAAAGAGCTGTGGTGATGGTGTTTTCTCTTCTTTTGATATCTTTTAAACCTAGTTCTTGTAATTCTTTTTCAAGTAATTTTGCAAGCTCCATTTGATTAGGACTTGATGGCATAATGCCTTTGGCGCCATTTTCTCTACTTGTAGTGGTATTAATCTTAGTGTAATTTATAAATCTTTGTACAATATCCATAATTTTTCCTTTTTAGATTAAAATTAATAAAATTATAACAATTCATTTTTAAAATATTTGATTAATCTAAGAAGATTTTATTAAATGATATTTTCTATCAAAATTTATTTAAAATTATGATAACATATTCAAATTTATATTTTTTAAGGAGAGAATATGCAAAAACTTAGATTTATGATGATATTAAGCGTATTTATAACTTTTTTTGTTGGATGTTCTTCTAAAGAAATCAATCCTTTAGGGCGTTCTTTTGGAGAATTTAGCGATGGAGATCCTTTGAAAATAGGTAAAAATCCAACTCCACCGGCTAAACAAAAAACACCAACTTTAGTGGAAGGTAAGAAAATCCCAGCTATACCACTTGAGCCACCTCTTATGAAAGTCAATACTTTTAAAGGAGATAATGCTGTAAAAGGACCATTACCAAGGCTTACATCAAGCAATGGATTTACTTCAAATGCTTTGTATGAAAATATAGGATTTGTAAGCGATTTTGTAACTATTATGAACCCAAATGGAGCTGCATTAACGGTTTGGGCTTTAAATCCAGGCAATTGGATATGGGGGTATAATTTATTTGATAGTAAATCTTTTGGTGATGCAAGAGTGTGGCAACTCATTGAATTTCCAAATAATACTGTGATGATTAAAAATGCAAAAACTTTAACTTGCTTAAATGCTTATGGTAATGGTATAGTACATTATCCTTGCGATCAGACAAATTTTGCACAATTTTGGAGATTATATCCTATGAGCAATGGTGCTTATCAAATTCAAAATTTTGCAACACAACAATGTATACAAACGACAGTTGGAAATGTAATGGAGGAATTTTATTTTGACTATTATAGTATTTATTTGACACCTTGTTTGAAATCAAAAGAAAAAAATTTAGATAGACAATGGAGCATTAGTGCGCCTGCTTTTCAAACAAGATCGCCTTATGCTTATACGGGAGAGTGATGATGAAAAAGATAGTATTTTTGATTTTTAGTTTTAATTTATTATTTGCTGCTTTGGAAAATTATAATAGCGGTACTTGGAATTTACAAGGTGCATCAGCTTCTACTGAAAGTAAGTGGAATATTAGCATAAGACAGCTTGTAACCGGTGCCAATCCTATGGATATTTTGGCTGTTCAAGAAGCAGGAGTTTTACCAAGTACTGCTATAATGACGCCAAGACAAGTTCAACCCGTGGGAGTTGGCATTCCTATTCATGAGTATGAGTGGAATTTGGGTTCATCAAGTCGTCCAAATTCAGTTTATATATACTACTCAAGAGTTGATGTTGGGGCAAATCGCGTAAATATGGCTATTGTGAGTAGAACGCGAGCTGATGAGGTGATAGTTTTACCACCTCCAACCGTTGCTTCAAGGCCTATTATAGGAATTCGTATAGGAAATGATGCGTTTTTTAGCATACACGCTTTATCAAGAGGTGGTAATGATGCAGGGGCTATTATAAGTGCTGTGGATATGCACTTTAGGAATATGCCACAGGTTAATTGGATGATTTTAGGGGATTTTAACAGACCTCCTGGGACTATTGTAAATTTAATTGATCCGGATTTAAGATCTCGCATTAATATAGTCGCACCTCCTTCTTTTACACAAACAGGTGGCAATACAATTGATTATGCGATTACGGGAAATTCAAGCACTACATCTTTATATAGTCCGCCTAGAATTCTTGCAATCTTAGCTGTAGCAGGACTTAGGACTTTTTTAGCTTCGGATCATTTTCCTGTAAATTTTAGAAGACCTTAGGAGAAGATGATGAGAAAAATTTGTATTTTATTTTGCTTTATTTTAAGTTTTTTAAAAGCTGAAGTTTTATTTGATGATTTAGAAGATTTTACACCTATGTTCGCGATAAGATCTTTAGAAACAGGAATTTCACTTAGTCCTTTTAGATATAGCTCTGAAAAACTAGAAGAGCAAAATTGGTTTTTAAAAGAGATAATTCTTAGCGATGCGTTAAAACAAAAAGATAGATATGCCGTGCAACGCCCTTTTGGCTATGTGCAGTTTATAAACCCTAGAGGTGCTGATGTATGTTTAGCTGTCTTAAGTGAAAAATCTTTTGGAGTGAAATCTTGCAAGCAAGATTTACAAGATGGGCAAATGCAAACGGTTTTTTCTATCATGCCTACTACAAGTTCAGCTGTGCAAATTAGATCTTTAACTCATGGCGGGGTAAAATGCATGAGTACCTTTTATGAAGCGCGCGTACCTATAGAAAATCGTTTTGGCTTAGATGATTGCACTGTAAATCCTTCTGTGCCGATAGAGTTAAAAGAGTTATTTTTCTTTGCTCCTGCTATTGTTGAAGCAACTCCGATTTATTAAATTTAACCCGCTTTTGCGGGTTTAAACTCTAAGTTAAAATTTGTTAGAATGTCTTTAAATTTTTGTAGATAATTTTAATAGCCAAAATATAAATCCTACACAGTAGATATATTGAAGGAAAAATATGAAAGTAAAATTAAAAAATGTTGGAATGCTTGATGAGGCAGAATTTGAAGTAGGAAATATTACTCTAATTTGCGGTGAAAACAATACCGGAAAAACTTATGCTACTTATAGTTTGTATGGTTATTTAGATTTTATGAGAATTGTCAGAGAGAATTTTTTTGTTAGAAAAAGAAAACTTTATGATGAAAATTTAAGTAATGACATAAAAGATACACAAGAGCTAAAATTAACCTATATAGATATTAAAAACAAATTAGAAGATCATATAAAAAATAAAACAAAATTATATTCTCATCGCATACTTGTCAAAGTTTTAGCAGGTAAAAATGAAGATTTTGCAAATGCAGAATTTGATGTAGATATGCAAATTTCTTTAGAAAATGTTAAGCAAGCTATAAAGCAGTATTTAGAAAAATTAAATTTAAACAATAGAGCAAAAGCTAAACATATAGTTTATGATGATGGTATTGGTTTTTCTAATTTAAACAAACTTGAATTTGAAGAGTATTTAGAAATATTTTTTGATAATTTATTGAATTATATTTTTATGAAAAATTTTATTTTAAGCGTTGAAAGAACTGGTGCTTCTATTTTTCAAGAAGAATTAGATTTTATTAAAATAGCAAAATTAGAAGCTATGCAAAAAATATTAAAAGAAGAAGATGTTGATTTATTTGAATTTCACAAAAAAATAGAGGAAAAAAATCAACTTTATCCAAAACCTGTAAGAGATAATATAAATTTTATAAGAGACGTAAAACAAAAATCAAAATTAGAAAGTATGTTTAAAAAAGATAAAGATAAATATAAAAATATTTTAGATTTACTAGGAAAAGTAGTAGGTGGAAAATATAAAGCTACAGATTATGGTATTTTATATCAGCCAAAAGGCAGTAAGAAATTTTTTAATATCGAAGTAGCTTCAAGTTCTGCTAGATCTTTGTTGATGTTGTATTTTTATATTTTGCATGTTGCTCAAAAAGGTGATATTTTGATGATAGATGAACCAGAGCTTAATCTTCATCCTAAAAATCAAATTTTATTAGCAAGGCTTCTTGTTCTTTTGGCAAATGCAGGTATTAAAATTTTTATTACTACTCATAGCGATTATGTGGTTAGAGAATTAAATAATTGTATTATTTTAAACAATTTTACAAATGAAAAGATAAAAGAAAATTTTAAAGAATATGATGATAGTTATAAATTATCAAAAAAAGATGTAAATGCTTATATTGCGTTTTATGACAAAAAAAGCAAAAAAAATACATTAAAAAAGGTAGATATAAGCAGTGAAAATGGCATAGATATGGAAACATTTAATGATGTTATCGAACAAACTATAAATATAGATGAAAAAATGGCTAGTATGTTTATGAAAGATTAAAATGGATAATAGTCTTAAAACATTTAAAGAAAACATAAATCAAAATTTACTTTGTGAAAATATTAAAGAAAGAAATGATGGAAGAACTAAAATTCTAGGTGTAAATTTTACTAAAAACAATGAAGATTTTATAGTAATTAGACAAGAAAATCATCATAAAAGCCAACATACTTTGCTTAATTATTCTAATGAAGAAGATTGGTTGCATAAAACTAATTTATCTTGCGATTTTATAATAGTTTATTCTAAAAATAATAAGGTAAAAATTAGTTTTTGTGAAATAAAAAGTAGTAATACTGACTTAGAAAAAGCAAGATGTCAAATATTATATTCTAAATTATGGCTTGAATATCTTTTTAAATGCTATAGCTTTGCACATAAAGTAGATATAGATTGCTTTACTAAAGCTCTAAATGAAAGTAAATATTTTATGTTATATCCTAGAATAAATAAAGTTAATTTAAAAAAAACTATCGGAAAAGATAATAAAAGAAAATATAAAGAAACAGCAATACAAGATTGTTGTTTATCTGAAAAACATTTTAATGTAAATCCTTATAATTTTATTTAGGAATTTAAATGAAAACCTTTTTAGTTTGTGCTTTAGAGCCTTCAGCAAATTTGCATTTAAAAGAAGTTTTAAAAGCTTATAAAAATGAGTATAAAGAATTTGATTTAGTGGGAATTTATGATGAGAATTTATGTGAAGAATTTAGTCTAAATTCCAAGCCACTTTATAGCTCACATGAGTTTAGTGCTATGGGTTTTATAGAGGTTTTGCCACTCATTTTAAAAGCTAAAAGAGCCATGAAAGAGCTGGTGAGTTTAAGTTTTGCTCAAAAAATTGATGCGATTTTATGTATAGATTCTCCTGCCTTTAACTTACCTTTTGCAAAGGCTTTAAAAAAAGCAAATTCCAAAGTAAAAAGAATTTATTATATTTTACCTCAAGTTTGGGCATGGAAAAAAGGACGCATTCCTATCATAGAAAGTCATTTTGATGTGCTAGCTTCTATCTTGCCTTTTGATAGTGAGTTTTTTAGTAAAAGCACTTATGTGGGACATCCGCTTTTAGATGAGATAAAAGAGTTTAAAAATCAAGAAGATATAAATTCTATACTTTCAAAAAAAGATGATGAAAAAATCATCGCTTTCTTACCGGGCTCAAGAAAAAGTGAAATAAAGCGTTTGATGCCTATTTTTAGAGAGTTAAGCACTAAATTTAAAGGTAAAAAAATCCTTTGTGTGCCCGAGTTTAATTTAAAAAGACTAGAACTTTATGGGGATATAAACGGTTTTGAAATTCAAAGCAATACCCCAAAAGTGCTTAAAAATGCTGATTTTGCTTTTATTTGTAGTGGTACAGCTACACTTGAAGCAGCTTTGGTCGGTACGCCTTTTGTGCTTGCTTATAAGGCTAAAGCTATTGATGTATTTATCGCAAGATGTTTTGTAAAACTCAAACACATAGGCCTTGCAAATATTTTTTTAGATTTTGCAGGAAAAAGCGAGCTTAATCCTGAATTTTTACAAGAGCAAGTGAATGTGGAAAATTTATATCAAGCTTATCTTAAATACGATTATAAGGCATTTTTTGATAAAGTAGATTTTTTAAAAGAATATTTGCAATTTGCAAGTGCAAAAAATTTAGCTAAAATACTTTATGAAATCAAATAAGGATAAATCATGCAAAAAGAACCTATGAGTAAATATGGCTATGAGAAATTAGAAAAAGAATTAGAACATTTAAAGAAAGTTGAACGCCCAAAAGTAGTAGAAGAAATAGACATAGCAAGAAGTCATGGAGATTTAAAAGAAAATGCAGAATATCACGCAGCTAGAGAAAAACAAGCTTTTATAGAAGGAAAGATAGCTGAACTTGGGGATTTGATCTCAAGAGCGCAAATCATCGATCCATCTTCTTATGAGCATGATAGTGTGAAATTTGGCTCAACTGTTGTTGTAGAGGATTTAGAAAGTGAAAAACAAAGCACTTATACTTTGGTAGGGGTAAATGAGGGAAATTTAGAAAAAGGTTATATTTCCATTAGCTCGCCTATTGCTAAAGCAATGCTTGGTAAAAAAGAAGGGGATGATTTTAAAGTGCGTTTGCCAAAAGGTGAGAGTGAATTTGAAATCATTTCTATAGAATACAAAGCTTTGGAATTTTAATTTTTGCAAAAAATAACTATAAAAGAAAATGCTATTTTCATCGCTGATGCGCATGAAAATGAGAATAGGCGTGGTTTTTGGGATTTTTTACAAGCCTTAAAAGATAAAAAAATTCAAACTCCACAGCTTTTTTTAATGGGTGATATTTTTGATCTTTTAATTTATGAAGTAAAAGCCACGCATGATTTTGCAAAAGCTTATATAGACTTACTTGAAGAACTTGCGTATGAAATTGAAATCATTTATTTAGAAGGTAATCATGATTTTAATTTAGCTAAATTTTTTAAAAATGTTAAGGTTTTTAGCATAAAACAGCAACCTTTGCTTTGTAAATTCCAAGATAAAACCTTAGTAAAATTAGCCCATGGAGATATTTTTTTAAAACCTTTTTTGCAATTTTGCTTAAAAAGTTTAAGAAATCATTATTTGCTACTTTTTTTAAATTTTTTAAATATTATTAGTAAAGAAAAAATTACTCAAAAAATTCTAAAAAATCAAAACAAAAAACAACTTATTAGAAAAATTCCTCACTTTGCTACTTTAGCAAAAGAGCGTTTAAAACACTATAATATAGGTTTTATAATAGAAGGTCATTATCATCAAGATGTGTTTTTAGAATACGAAAATATAAAATATTTAAATTTAGCTACTTTTGCATACAAGGAAAGTTTTTTTGTAGTAAAATATGAGCCAGAAATCAGATTTCACAAAATAGAACTTAAGGAGGCATAATGTTTGATGAGAATGTCGTTAAAACAGGTTCAAATGAAATGGAACTTGTTGATTTTCGCATCTTTAAGCAAGGCCACGATAAAGTCTATGAGGGAATTTATGGTGTAAATGTTTCTAAGGTTAGAGAAATCATTAAAATTCCTTTTTTGACTGAAATTCCAGGAGTGCCTGAATATGTAGAAGGTATTTTTGATCTTCGTGGCGTGGTGATTCCTGTAATCAACCTAGCAAAATGGATGCAAATTCAAGAACCAGAAATGACAAATATAAAACCTAGAGTTATCATTACTGAATTTAGTAATGTTTTAATCGGTTTTATTGTCCATGAGGCGAAAAGAATTCGTAGAATTAACTGGAAAAATATTGAGCCAGCTACTTTTGCAACAAGTGCGGGTAGTTTAGATAAGGGTAAAATTACTGGTGTAACTAAGATCGAAGGAGATGAGGTTTTACTTATCCTAGATTTAGAAAGTATAGTGCAAGAACTTGGAATTTATACCCCGCAAACTGATATTGACGATGATAAAATTCAAAAAATCGAAGGTATGGCTTTAGCACTTGATGATAGTTCAACTGCAAGAAAACTTGTTAAAGATTTACTAAATAAAATTGGTCTTAAAGTAATTGAAGCTAAAGATGGTGTTGAAGGTTTACATAAACTAGAAGAGCTTTATAGTACTTATGGCAGTGATTTAAATAAACATTTAAAAATTATTGTAAGTGATGTTGAAATGCCACAAATGGATGGATTCCATTTTGCAGCAAAAGTTAGAGATGATGAGAGATTTAAAAATATTCCTATCGTATTTAACTCTTCTTTATCAAATGAATTTATGAGTGATAAAGGTGTTAAAGAAGCAGGTGGAGATGGGTATTTAGTTAAATTTAATGCAAGTGATTTCTTTGCTGAAATTTCTCGTATCATAGCAAAACATGAAAAAGGTGAGGAGTAAAAATGGAAGATATTCAAGAAATACTTGAGGATTTTTTAGTTGAAGCCTTTGAATTAGTCGAGCAAATTGATCATGATTTGGTTGAATTAGAAGCAAATCCTGAAGATTTAGAACTATTAAATAGAATTTTCCGCGTTGCGCATACTGTTAAAGGATCATCAAGCTTTTTAAATTTTGATGTTTTAACAAAACTTACTCATCATATGGAAGATGTTTTAAATAAAGCAAGACATAATGAGCTTAAAATTACTCCTGAAGTAATGGATGTAGTTTTAGAATCTATTGATATGATGAAAACTTTATTAAATTCTATTAGAGATAATGGAAATGATACAGCAATCGGACTTGATATAGCTCCAATTTGTGCAAGATTAACCGCAATTTCAGAAGGAGAAAGTTTAGAATCAATTACTCCGGCTAAGGCTGAAGAGCCAAAAGAAGAAGTTAAAGAAGAGCCAAAAGCTGAAGAACCTGAAGTTGATGTAAATAAACTTAGTGATGATGAAGTTGAAGCTGAAATTGAAAGACTTTTAAAAGTAAGAAAAGCTGAAGATCAAGCAAGACGCGCTGAAAAGAAAAAAACTCAAGAAACAACTCCAACCCCAAGTAAACCAGCTCCACAAGCACAAAATGCAGCAGCTGAGAAAAAGGTCCCTGCAGCAGGTGGTGGAAGCAGCGGTGCAAATATGGATCAAACAATTAGGGTTGAAGTTAAAAGACTTGATCATTTAATGAACTTAATTGGCGAGCTTGTATTAGGTAAAAACCGCTTGTTAAAAATTTATGATGATGTTGAAGAAAGATATGATGGAGAAAAATTCTTAGAAGAATTAAATCAAGTTGTTTCTCAACTTAGCATTGTCACTACAGATATTCAACTTGCGGTTATGAAAACAAGAATGCAACCTATTGCGAAAGTATTTAATAAATTCCCAAGAGTTGTGCGTGATTTAGGCCGTGAACTTGGTAAACAAATGGAGCTTGAAATTTCAGGGGAAGAAACTGAACTTGATAAGTCTATTGTAGAAGAAATTGGCGATCCTATTATGCATATGATTAGAAATTCTTGTGATCATGGTATAGAAGATCCAGCAACGCGTATAGCTAATGGTAAACCAGAAAAAGGAACGGTTAATCTTAAAGCATATAATGAAGGAAATCATATCGTTGTTGAAATTGCCGATGATGGTAAAGGTTTAGATGCTGATGTGTTAAAATCAAAAGCAATAGAGAAAAACTTAATCACAGAGCGTGAAGCTGATCAAATGAGTGATAAAGAAGCATTTGCATTGATTTTCAAACCAGGTTTTTCAACCGCTGCAAAAATCACCAATGTTTCAGGGCGTGGTGTTGGAATGGATGTTGTTAAAACTAATATTGAAAAATTAAATGGTGTGATTGAAATTGATAGTGAGCTTGGAAAAGGCACTGTGATGAAGCTTAAAATTCCACTTACTTTGGCGATTATTCAATCTTTACTTGTGGGAACTCAAGAAGAATTTTATGCTATTCCACTTGCAAGTGTTCTTGAAACAGTTAGAGTGCCAATTGATGATATTTATACCATTGAAGGTAAAAATGTACTTCGCTTAAGAGATGAGGTTTTATCTTTAGTAAGACTTTCAGATGTATTTGGCGTAAAACAAGTGCTTGAAAATACTGATCAAACTTATGTAGTTGTTATAGGTGTGGCAGAAAGTAAGCTTGGTATTATAGTAGATACTTTAGTAGGTCAAGAAGAAATTGTTATCAAGTCTATGGGTGAGTATTTGCAAAATATCCAAGGTATAGCAGGAGCAACTATCCGTGGTGATGGTAGAGTAACTTTGATTATCGATGTTGCTGCTATGATGGATATAGCTAAAGAAATTAAAGTTGATATTAAAGCACAAATTGAATCGCAATCTAAAAAAACAACTAAAGAAAAACCAAGTGATTATACAGTGCTTATAGTGGATGATTCTAAAATGGATAGAAATATCATGCAAAAATCATTAGAGCCACTAGGTGTAAGTATTATAGAAGCAACTAATGGTGTTGAAGCATTAAATACAATTAAATCAGGCGAGCATGATATTGATGCTGTGTTGATTGATATTGAAATGCCAAGAATGGATGGTTATACCTTAGCAGGTGAAATTAGAAAATATTCTAAATATAAAAACCTCCCACTTGTTGCAGTAACTTCAAGAACTAGTAAATCAGACCGCTTAAGAGGTGTGGAAGTAGGAATGACTGAGTATATTACTAAGCCTTACTCTCCAGAGTACTTAGAAAATGTAGTTAGAAAAAATTTAAAACTAGGATAAGAAGATGAATGATAAATTAAACCAGGTTTTGCAAAAACAACAAGCGCAAATTGCAGAACCTGATGTAGATAAAGAAGAGGATATTATTCAGCTTGTTGGTTTTGTGGTAGGAGATGAGGAATACGCTATTCCAATTCTTAATATCCAAGAAATTATTAAACCTATAGAATATACTAGGGTTCCAAGTGTACCTGATTATGTTTTAGGTGTATTTAATATGAGGGGTAATGTTATGCCTTTGATTGATCTTGCTAAAAGATTTAATCAAGGTAGTTCTAAAATGACTCCTCAAACAAGATATATTGTTTTAAAAGGTATAGCAAATGGCAATCAAACTCCTGCAGGTAATGCAGGCTTTGTGATAGATAGATTAACAGAAGCTATTAAAATTCACAGAAGTAGGATTGATCCACCACCTGAAACTTTACTAAAAGAAAAAGGTATGATTTTTGGTATAGGCAAAAGAGAAGAAAATATCTTGACTATATTAAAAGCTGAAGCTTTATTAAAGCGTGAGTTTTAATGATAAAGCTTTGTGCCTTTGACTTTGATTCTACGCTAATGGATGGGGAAACTATCGATATTTTAGCGCAAGAATATAATGTTGGTGATGCTGTAAAAGCAATCACCAACAAAGCAATGAATGGTGAGCTTGATTTTTTTGAAAGTTTAAGTGCTAGAGTAGCTTTGCTTGAAGGTATGCCTATAGAGCAGGTAAAGAAATGCTGTGAAAATTTACCTTTGATGAATGGCGCTAAAGAATTATGTGAATATTTAAAAAGTAAGAATATAAAAATAATCGTTTTTAGTGGTGGATTTCATGAAGGAATTGATTTAATACAAAATAAACTTCATTTTGATTTTGGTTTTGCTAACTTTTTACATAGTAAAAATGGTTTTTTAACAGGAAAAGTTGGCGGAGAAATTATGTTTAATAACTCAAAAGGTATTATACTACAAAGACTTAAGAAATTTTTAAATTTAAAAACAGAAGAAATTATGTGTGTAGGCGATGGAGCTAATGATATTTCTATGTTTAAAGAATGTGGATTAAAAATAGCTTTTTGTGCCAAAGAAATTTTAAAATCTCATGCAGATATTTGTATAGATAAGAAAGATTTAAAAGAAATAATAAAGGTAATACAATGAAAAAATTTTCACTATGGTGTGATTTTATAGAAAATGAATTTTTAGATCATGAATTTTTAGATTTAATTTACTCAAAAACAATCAATGGTGCTACCTCAAATCCTGCTATTTTTAAAAATGCGATTTTAAACTCAGCTATTTATAAAGAAAAAATCAAAAAATCAAATCTTAAAGATAAAAAAGCTTTATATGAGTATCTTGCGATAGAAGATATAGCTAAGGCTGCGGATAAATTAGCTATTAATTATTATGAAAATAATGATGGTTTTATTAGTATTGAAATTGATCCAAGATTGAAAGATAATACTAGCCTATCTTTGGCCGAAGCAAAAAGATTATACATGCAAATTGCAAAAGAAAATGTGATGATGAAAATTCCTGCTACAGAAGCTTCTTATGAAGTAATGCAAGAATTAATGAAAAATGGTATTAATGTTAACGCTACTTTGATTTTTGATTTTGAGCAAACTAAAAAATGCTTTGAAGCTTTAAATTTAGGTTTAAAAGAATTTAGAAAAAATAATACCACAGCTAAAAAAGAGCCTCGAGCAGTTATTAGTATTTTTGTAAGCCGTTTTGATAGATTATTAAATAATCAAGTTTTAGATAAAAATTATATAGGAATTCTTACCGCAACAAAGGCTTATAATTATATCATTAAACAAAATGAAACAAATATTAGAGCTTTATTTGCAAGTACAGGTGTTAAGGGTGATGATTTAGAAAAAGATTATTATATTAAAGAATTACTCTATGATAAAGCTATTAATACTGCACCACTAGATGCTATTAAGGCTTTTAAAGGTAAGCAAATTATATTTAAAGAGCCTTTGAAAGATGAATGTATAGAGAAAAAATTAAATGCAAATATTTCAAAAGATGCTTTAAGCAAAGCTTGCAAAGATTTGCTTGATGATGGTTTGGAGCAATTTTGCATAGCTTATGAAGATATTTTAAAATCTTTATAAACTTATTTGGCTATAATTAGCGTTTATTTTTTTAGAAAGGAAACAGATGTTAGAAGGTATCGTTAGAGAGAGTATCGGTAGAAAAGCTGCTAAAGCTTTAAAAAGAGATGGTTATCTAATCGCAAACATCTACGGAAAAGGATTAGAAAACATCAATGCTGCTTTTAAAGTAAATGAATTTATTAAAGAAGTACGCAAAAAAACTACTTTAGCTTTTGATGTAAAAGTAGCAGATAAAGTATTAAATGTTGTGGTAGTTGATTATCAAAAAGATCCTGTAACTGCAGAATTAAAACACGTAGATTTAAAAGTAGCACAAAAAGGTGTTATTTCTAAATATATGGTTCCTGTAAAGATCGTAGGAACAGCTATGGGTCTTAAAAATAAAGGTGTTTTAATCCAATCAAAAAGAAGATTGAAAGTAAAATGTGCAGCTGAAAACTTACCAAATTATTTTGAATTAGATGTAACTAAACTTGATGTTGGTGATGCACTTTTAATCCGCGATGTAGTTGTGCCTGAGGGTGTAACTATGGTTGATGCTGATAGAGTAGCTGTAGTTGGCGTAGAAAAAGCAAGATAAAATGACCTTAGTCGTAGGACTTGGTAATATAGGAGAACAATACGCCCAAACCCGTCACAATGTAGGGTTTATGCTAATTGACTTAATTTTGAAAGATTTGCAAACAACAAAGCTTTCAAATCCCAAATTTAAAGGAGAGCTTTTTAAAGGCTCTTCTACTTTTTTTTTAAAACCTTCCACTTATATGAATTTATCAGGAGAAAGTGTAAAAGCTGTTAGTGAATATTATAAATGTGATAGAATCATTGTAATCCATGATGATATAGATTTAAATTTGGGTGCATTGAAATTTAAAATGGGTGGATCAAGCGGTGGACATAATGGGCTTAAAAGTATAGATAATCTTTGTGGCAATGCTTATGAGAGGGTACGCATAGGAGTAGGAAAAGGACAAGATGTAATTTCTCATGTTTTGGGAAAATTTAAACAAGAAGAACAAGAAAGCTTAACTAAGGTTTTAGAACATAGTAAAAAAGCCTTATTTGAGCTTTTAAATTCTGATATAGAAAAAATCGCTTCAAAATATTCTTTAAAAAGTTAAACGATGAGTATATTTTTTCGCTATATTTCATCTTTGTATTTAAAATCATTTTTTATTTTATTTTTTTCTTTGACTTTTTTCTTCGTAGCGATTGATTTTTTACTCAATTTCAATAGACTGCCAAAAAGTGCAAATTTAGAGCTTTTGTATATATTTTTCTTAACATGTTCAGCAGCTTCTTATATACTACCTTTAGCTATAGTCCTTGCTTTGGTTTTATGTATTTTTAATATGATACGCTCGAATGAATTTGTTAGCTTGTATGCTTTGGGTTTAAGTAAAAATCAAGTGATTTTTTATCCTTTTTTATGGGCTATGTTTTTTTGTTGTGTTTATGTAGGACTTAATTTTAGTGCCTTTGCTTATGCAGATGAATATAAAAGTAATATTCTCAAGCGTGGCGTTGTAGATAGAGAGGGTGGGGAAGTTTTGATTAAATATAATGATAAATTTATTTATATACAAAAAACAAGTTCTCAAACTTTATATAATATAAAAATCTTTGATGTAAAAAATTTAGACATTCAAAGCACAATCCATGCAAAAACTGCTAAATTTAATGGAGATTCTTGGGATTTAAATGATGCTAAAACTACTAATGTACCACAAAATTTGATTGTTTCAAAAGAGGGTTTAAGCGTAGAAGAATTTAAAAATATCAAAGGCTTAGAAGATTTTTCTCCAAAAATTTTAGAAAGAATTTCTTTGGTAGAGAGCAATCCTTCTTATTCTATTTTAGACGCGCTAGAAAGTATGGCAATTTTTGCAAAACAAAATATTTCTACTAATACACTTAGAACAAGTTTATATTCTTTAGTTCTTACACCATTTTTTGCACCATTTTTAATGCTTATTGTGTATTATTATTTTCCTTTAACAGCAAGATTTTTTAATCTCGCACTTTTAGCTTTTGTGTTTTTTGTGTGCATACTTTTAGTTTGGGGTTTGTTGTTTTTATTAACAAGATTGAGTGAAAATGAAATTTTACTTCCAGAGCTTGGTATAATGCTACCAGTATTTATTTTAATAAGTATAGGAAGTTTTTATTATTTTAAACACAAATAACTACAAGTGAGGTTTTTATGGATTATTTAAAACTAGCAAAAGAATACAACACACCATTTTATATTTATGATTTTGATAAAATTAAAGAGCGTTTTACAATGTTAAAAGATGCTTTTAAGGCAAGAAAATCACAAATTTTTTATGCAGTCAAAGCAAATTCTAATTTAAGTGTTTTAAAGCTTTTAGCTTCTTTAGATAGTGGGTTTGATTGTGTTAGTGCGGGTGAGATTTATAGGGCTTTAAAAGCAGGGGCTAAAAATTATAAAATTATTTTTAGCGGGGTTGGAAAAAGTGCTGATGAATTAAAATATGCTTTAGAGCAAAACATACTTTATGTAAATTTAGAAAGTTATGAAGAAATGCTTCTTTTGGAGCAAATTGCTAAAGAAAGTCAAAAGATAGCTCGTATAAGCATAAGGGTAAATCCAAATGTAGATGCTAAAACACATCCTTATATTTCTACAGGTTTGCATGAAAATAAATTTGGTGTAGATATAGAAAGTGCTAAAAAAATGTATCTTTATGCTAAAAACTCACAATTTTTAGAGCCAGTTGGAGTGCATTTTCACATAGGTTCACAAATTCTTGATATAAGTAGTATCCATGAGGCCTCAGCGATTGTTGCAAAATTAGTAAAAGAACTTTTAGCTTTGAAAATTAATATTAAATTCTTTGATATAGGCGGGGGTTTAGGAGTTTGTTATAAAGATGAACAAGAGCCAAATTTATATGATTATGCTCAAGGAATTTTAGCAAGTTTGCAAGGTCTTGATGTGTGTATAGGTATGGAACCTGGCAGGTTTTTGGTAGCAAATGCAGGCGAGTTTGTTACTAAAGTTTTATATGAAAAATTTAATAATAAAAAGCGTTTTGTGATTATTGATGGGGCGATGAATGATTTATTGCGTCCAAGTTTATATAGTGCTTATCATGAAATCAAGCTTTTGAGTGAAAATAAAGAAGAAAGCCTTTGTGATATTGTTGGTGGGGTTTGTGAGAGTGGAGATTTTTTAGCTAAAGATAGAAAACTAGCTAAAACAAAAGCAGGAGATTTTATCATAGTTAAAAGCGCAGGTGCATATGGTTTTAGCATGAGTAGTAATTACAATACTCGCAATAGAGTATGTGAGCTAGCTTGTGAAAATGGCAAGGTAAGAATGATTAGAAAAAGAGAAAGTTATGAGGATCAAATTGCTTTAGAGCTTGATTTTTTAAAGGATTAAAATGTTGTTTTTAGATGTGCAAGGAACTTTGATTTCAGATTATGATAAAAGTCCTATAAATGGTGCTTTAGAACTCATTAAATCTTTAAATAAAGAAAAAATTCCTTATGTGATTATTACTAATAACACCAAAAGATTAGATTTTTTAAATTATTTGCAAAATTTGGGTTTTGAAATTAATGAAAAGGTTTATATTGATCCTTTTTGTGTTTTAAAAGATTATTTAAAACCTTGTAAAATAGCAGCTTTTGGGGCAAAAGAATTTTTAGATTCACTTCAAGAGTTAGGTTATGAGCTTGATTATAAAAATCCAAAAGCATTTTTGCTAGCAAGTTATGATGATTTTAAATTTCAAGATTTTGCTAATATGATAGAGTATGTTAAAGATGGCGTGCAAGCTATAGCAATGCATGAGGGTAGTATTTATAAGAAAAACTCAAGGCTTTATCCAGGCGTTGGAAGTATCATGTCTATGCTTAAAAATGCATGCGAGTTTGATTATAAAGTGATAGGAAAACCTAGTAAGGCTTTTTATGAAAGTGCTTTAAATTTATTAAAACAGCAAGATTGTAATGTGAATTTTAAAAAAACTTTAATTATTAGTGATGATTTTAAAGGCGATTTGCTTGGTGCTTATGAGCTTGGTATGCAAACAGGCTTAGTTTTAAGTGGTAAAATTTCTAACACTCAAGGTCTTGATACAACTAAACTTAATTTTGTATATGATAGTATTAAGGATTACTACATATCGAGGTTTAAATGAAAGATATAGAAAAATTACGCAATAAAATCGATACTATCGATGATAAAATTTTGGCTTTGCTTAATGAAAGAATGCTTCATGTTAAAGATATAGGAGTTATTAAACAAAATTTAGGTGGAAGTATTTATAGACCTGAGCGTGAAAGAGCTATTATAAATAGACTTAAAAATTATAATCATGGTTTATTAGATCAAAATGCAATCGAAGCAATTTACCAAGAAATTTTTGCTGTATCAAGAAATTTAGAAATGCCTCAAAGCATAGCTTATTTAGGGCCTGAAGGAAGTTATACGCATCAAGTAGCAAGAACGCGTTTTGGTGCTATGAGTTGTTATACTCCACTTGCAAATATAGAAGATGTTTTTAAAGAATTAGCTCACAAAGAAGCAAAATATGGAGTAGTACCTATAGAAAATAATACAGCAGGTGCAGTGGGTGTGACGCTTGATTGTCTTGGAAAATATGAAGATGTAAAGATTTTTGCTGAAATTTATATGGACATTCATCATTCTTTTGTAAGTATGAGTGAAAATTTAAAAGATATTAAACGCATATATTCTCATCCACAAGGCTATAATCAATGTAGAAATTTTTTAGAAAGTCATGATTTAAGTGAAGTAGAATTTGTAGCAAGCAAATCCACAGCTCATGCGGCTTACTTAGCTTCTCAAGATGTTACTTCAGCTGCGATTTGCTCTAAAATTGCAGCAAAACTTTATAATGTACCTATATTATTTGAAACGATTGAGGATAATTTGGCAAATCGTACTAGGTTTTTGATTTTAAGTGATATAAAAATACCTCAAATGCCTCATTGTAAAACTTCTATCTTAGCACTTGCTGCACACAAACCAGGTGGGCTTAGCGATTTGTTGTATGAGTTTAAAAAAGAGGGGATAAATTTAACAAAACTTGAATCACGCCCTATAAAAACAAGAGAATTTGTGCATAGTTTTTATATAGATTTTGAAGGACATATTGATGATGAAAATGTCCAAAGAGTATTAAAAAAAGCTGAGCATATAAAATGGCTTGGATCATATTTATCAGGAGAAAGCAATGAAATTTAATCCTTTTTTAGAAGCTATTAAAACTTATGAAAGTGGCAAGGATATGGATTTAATTGCTAAAGAATATAGCTTAAAAGAAGTTATTAAACTAGCAAGTAATGAAAATCCTTATGGCACAAGTAAAAAGGCTAAAGAAGCCATCATAAATAATGCACATTTAGCTCATTTATATCCTGATGATACTATGAGTGAATTAAAACAAGCTTTAGCACAAAAATATGATATTTTAAAAGAAAATCTCATCATAGGTAGTGGGAGTGATCAAATTATAGAATATATAGCGCATGCAAAACTTGATCATTCTAAGGCTTATTTACAATGCGGGGTTAGCTTTGCTATGTATGAAATTTATGCAAAACAACTAGGAGTTAAGGTTTATAAAACCCCAAGTTTAACCCATGATTTAAATGAGTTATATGAGTTATATCAAAAGCATAAAAATGAAATTAAAGTAATCTTTTTATGCTTGCCAAATAATCCTTTAGGTGAGTGTTTAGACGCAAGTGCGGTTTTTGAGTTTTTAGAGAAAATTGATGAGGATTGTTTGGTAGCTATTGATGGAGCTTATAATGAATTTGCTTCGTTTAAAGATAGCAAAAAACATATCAACCCTAAGGAATTAATCCATAAATTTCAAAATGCAGTATATCTAGGAACCTTTTCTAAGCTTTATGGTTTGGGTGGTATGAGAGTGGGTTATGGTATAGCTTGCAAGGAAATTATCAATGCATTTTATAAATTACGAGCACCTTTTAATGTGACTAATTTGAGTTTAAAAGCTGCTGTTGCTGCGTTAGATGATGATGAGTTTGTGCAAAAAACTTTGGAAAATAATTTTTCACAAATGAAACTTTATGAAGATTTTGCTAAAAATTATAAAATTCAATACATTCCAAGCTATACAAATTTTATTACCTATTTTTTTGGTGAAAAAAATAGCACAGATTTATCTGAAAAACTGCTTAAAAACGGTATAATAATAAGAAATTTACAAAGTTATGGTTTAAATGCTGTGCGTATAAGTATAGGTACAGAGTATGAAAATTCAAGGTTTTTTGAAGAGTTTTCTAAAAATTTTTAGTTTGTAGGAAATAAATGGATTATAAAACTATACTGCACCAAGTAGGTCAGCTTTATCAAAATTTAAGTTTAAGACAGCGTATTATCATTGCTGCTTCTATTGTTGTTGTAGTTGGATTTTTAGTATTTTTAACCCTTTTTAGAAGTGGTTCTACAGTGGCTAGTGAGGCTGGATATTCAGTATTATTTGAAAATGCTAATACTAGTGATTCGGCGATGATAGTAACTCAACTTGAAAAAAGTGGGGTTCCTTATATTTTGCGCAATGAAGGGACTATTTTAGTTCCTAATGAACAAGTGTATAAACAGCGTTTAGCTATTGCTTCTGCAGGATTATTGCCAAAAGATAATAAAGTAGGTTTTGAGCTTTTTGATAAACAAGAATTTGGCGCAACAGAAGCTGAACAAAAGGTAAAATACCAAAGAGCATTAGAAGGTGAGCTTGCTAGAACGATTGAAAGTTTAGAGCCTATTCATAGTGCTACGGTGCATATTGCTTTTGCTAAAGATACGCTTTTTACACAACAACAAGTTCCACCAACTGCTTCAGTAGCTTTGACTATAAAAGAAGGCTTAAAGCTTAATAAAAAGCAAATTATGGGGATTAAAAACTTAATTGCTTCCTCAGTGACAAAACTTACTCCTGAAAATGTAAAAATCATGGATCAAAAAGGTATTCCTTTAGATGATGAGGGTGCTTTTGAAAGTGATTTAATCGCTGCTCAAATTAAATATAAAAGAGATCAAGAGTATGAATTAGAGCAAAAAATTGTTGCTTCTATTGCTCCATTTGCAGGTGGCTATGATAGGGTGGTAGCAAAGGTTAGTATTGATTATGATTTTTCTAAAGAAGAATCACAAAGTGAAGTGTATGATCCAAATACCGTTGTGCGTAGTGAACAAACCTTGGAAGAGCATAGAGAAGGCTATAAAGATAAAGAAATTCAAGGTGTACCAGGTGCTGTTTCAAACATCGGTCCTGTGGAAGGTTTGGATGATAAAGGTGCGCGCGAGGTTTATACTAAAAATCAAACTACAACTAATAATGAAATTTCTAAAAAAATTACCAACACCACTAAGCAATTTGCAACCATTAAAAGAATTTCTGCAGCTGTTGTGGTAGATGGAAAGTATAAAGTAATTACTGATGATCAGGGAAATATTACTAATGAATATATTCCTTTGAGTGATAAAGAAATTAAAGCGATTGAAAATCTTACTAAAGGTGCCATAGGATTTAATCTTGCTAGAGGTGATGCGGTTGAAGTAAATAATTTGGAATTTCATAGAACAGCTAAAGTTGAAAATAAGGTTCAAACTTTTTATTCAAGATTTGTCGAGCCTTTTATTCCACCTGTTAAGTATGTATTTGCCGCGATTTTGCTTTTTATCTTTTACAAAAAAGTTATTGTGCCATTTTCTCAAAAAATGCTTGCAGATATTAGACTTGAAGAAGAGATGGAAGGTAAGGATGGGCAGATTATTGATGAGGCTGAAGATGCTATTGAAAAATTCAATGCTGCTCGTAGAAAAGTTGAAGAACAACTTGGTTTTGGAGATAGTTTTGATGAGGATGCATTACAATATGATGTTTTACTTGAAAAATTAAGAGCAGTAGCTAATGAAAAAGGCGAAGAGGTGGCATTATTGTTGCAAAAACTTGTTGAAAATGAAGCCGAATTTGGTGAGAAGGATATCTAATGATAAAGCTTAGTGAAGAACAAAAAATGGTCTATGATGACCTTTCTATGCCAGAAAAGGTTGCCATATTTTTAATCCAACTTGGAGAAGATGTAACGACAGTTTTATTTTCTCATATGGATATTAATGTCATCACTGAAATTTCTCGCTATATTGCTTTAGCAAAAAATGTTGATAAGCCAGTTGCTACTGCTGTACTTGAGGAATTTTATACTTTATTACAATCAAATCAATACTTAAAAAGTGGTGGTTTGGAATATGCAAAAGAAATTTTATTTAGAACTTTTGGTCCTGAAATTGCCAATAAAATTTTGGAAAAACTTACCAAAAGTATGGAAAATAATCAAAATTTTGCTTATCTTTCACAAATTAAACCACAACAACTTGCAGACTTTATCATTAAAGAACACCCGCAAACTATAGCTTTGATTTTAGCTCATATGGATACTACTCAAGCTGCTGAAACTTTGGAATATTTTAGCGATGAATTAAGAGCTGAAGTTGTAATAAGAATGGCAAATCTTGGAGATATATCTCCTTCAATTATCAAAAGAGTATCTGCTGTGCTTGAAAGTAAGCTTGAAAGTCTTACTTCTTATAAAGTTGAAGTGGGTGGTCCAAGAGCAGTTGCTGAAGTGCTTAATCGCTTGGGTCAAAAAGCCTCTAAAACAACACTTTCTTATATTGAGCAAAGTGATGAAAAACTTGCTACAACCATTAAAGATTTAATGTTTACCTTTGATGATATTTCTCAACTTAGTACTAATGCGATTAGAGAAGTTTTAAAAGCTGCTGACAAGCGTGATTTGATGATAGGTTTAAAGGGTGCAAGCGAGGATTTAAAACAAAAATTTATGTCCAATATGTCTACGCGTGCTGCTGAAGCTTTTGTAGAAGAAATGGGCTTTTTGGGTGCTGTGCGTGTTAAAGATGTAGAAGAAGCACAAAGAAAAGTTGTAGAAGTGGTGCAAAAACTTGCAGAACAAGGTCTTATCCAAGTGGGTGAGGCTGATGAGATGATAGAGTAAGATTATGGCAAAATTAACCAATGTAATTTCACCTGAAAATATTTCTGCTCATGTAGTTGAGGGTTATCATTTTAAAGTTATGAGTGAAATGCCCTCTAGTGAAGAACAAAAACAAGAAGAAATTCAAACTATAAATCAAGTCTCTCCTGTCCAAAACACACAACAAGCAGTAGAAAATCAAACAATAGAAGTTACTCCACAAGCCCCACAACCACAAATTCAACCTGATTTTGTTGAAGATTTACTTAAAAAAACTGATGAAATGTCAGGAAATATCATTAAGTTGCAAATGCAGATAGAAAGCCAAGAGGCTGAATTTAACAATCGTTTAAACACAGAATTAGAACATGCAAAGGAAAAATTTACTAAAGAAGGTTATGAACAAGCACAAAAGAATTTTGAAAGTGAATTAGAAGCCTTGAAGGAAAAATACTTAAAAAGCGTAGAAAAGCTTGAAAATACAGTGCAAAATTTAAATGAGTTTTTATCTAAAAATGAAAAAGAATTAGCCGATACGGCTGTAATTATTGCAAAAGAAGTGATTGCAAAAGAGCTCGAGGAAAATTCATCACTTATAGCATTAAATTTAGCAAAAGAACTTATGAGTGAACTTAAAAATGCTACTAAGATAGAATTAAAGTTAAGTCCTGATGATTTTGAATATGTAAAAACACACTTGCAAGAACAAAGCAATATTAAATTTAGTCTTGATGATGCGATTAATAAGGGAAGTATTTTAATATTAAGTGATGCGGGTAATATAGAGTCAAACCTTAACAATCGTTTGCAAAAAATCAAAAACATGGTTAATGAATGATAGATTTAAATAACTTAAATATTAAAAATATGCAAATTAAAGAACTGGAAAATTTAGCTAGTAATTTGCGTGAAGTTATCATAGATACAGTGAGTAAAAATGGTGGACATTTAAGTTCAAATTTAGGTGTAGTTGAGCTTAGCATAGGAATGCATTATGTTTTTGATGTGCGAAAAGATCCTTTTATTTTTGATGTTTCACACCAATCTTATCCACATAAGCTTTTAAGTGGTAAGATAGATAATTTTCATACTTTAAGACAATTTAATGGCTTGAGTGGATATACAAAGCCTGATGAGGGGGATTATTTTGTAGCAGGACATTCAAGCACTTCTATATCTTTAGCAGTTGGAGCTTGTAAGGCTATAAGATTAAAAAAAGAAGATCGCTTACCTGTTGTATTAATAGGTGATGGAGCGTTAAGTGCAGGTATGGCTTATGAAGCTTTAAACGAGCTTGGTGATAGAGAATATCCTTGTGTGATTATTTTAAATGATAATGAAATGAGTATTTCAAGGCCAATTGGAGCTATTTCAAAATACCTTTCTCAAGCAATGGCAACGCAGTTTTATCAAAAGTTTAAAAAACGCATAGAAAATCTTTTAGAGTATTTTCCTCAAGGCGCATCTTATATGGCAAAGCGTTTCGAAGAGGGTTTAAGACTTATTACACCTGGACTCTTATTTGAAGAATTAGGACTTGAATATATAGGGCCTATTGATGGACATAATTTAAATGAAGTTATAAATGCGCTAAATCAAGCTAAAGCTATGAATAAACCTTGTGTAGTGCATGCGCAAACTATCAAAGGCAAAGGTTATACATTAGCTGAAGGTAAAAATGCTAAATGGCATGGAGTAGGTGCTTTTGATAGAAGTAGCGGAGAGAGTTTAAAGGCTAATATGAACAAAAAAAGTGCGACAGAAATTTTTTCAAATACACTTTTAAATTTAGCTCAAAAATATGAAAATATAGTAGGTGTAACTGCTGCTATGCCAAGTGGAACTGGAATAGATAAGCTAATGGAAAAATATCCTGAGCGTTTTTGGGATGTAGCAATTGCAGAACAACATGCAGTTACTTCTATGGCAGCTATGGCTAAAGAAGGTTTTAAGCCTTTTATAGCAATTTATAGCACTTTTATGCAAAGAGCTTATGATCAAGTTATCCATGATTGTGCTATTATGAATTTAAATGTAGTTATTGCTATGGATAGAGCTGGCATAGTAGGAGAAGATGGAGAAACTCATCAAGGTGCTTTTGATGTTAGTTTTTTAAGTGCTATACCAAATATTACTTTAGCGGCTCCAAGAGATGAGGCTATGATGGAAAAAATTATGGAGTATGCTTATTTTCATCAAGGTGTTTTTGCTTTTCGTTATCCTAGAGGTAATTTTTTATTAGATGAAAATTTTAATCCATGTGAGATAAAACTTGCAAAAGCTCAAATTTTATCTAAAGTGCAAAGCGATAAAGTATTTTTAGGTTTTGGTCAGGGTGTGGCTAAGGCAAAACTAGCTTTAGATAAACTTGGTTTAGATTATGCAAGCTTAATAGATTTGATTTTTGCAAAACCTTTAGATGAAGAGCTTTTAAAAGAATTGGCAAAAGATACAAAAACTTGGTTTGTTTTTTCAGATAGTGCTAAGATAGGTGGAGTGGGAAGTTTGATTGCAACTTTCTTGCAAAAAGAAAATCTTTATCATATAAAACTAGTAAGTTTTGAATTTGAAGATCAATTTATAACTCATGGTAAAACAAATGAAGTAGAAAAATTTCTAGAAATTGATGTTGAATCTTTGTGTAAAAAGATTAAAATTTATTAAAAGATAAAAAATATCCTTTAATATAATCATTTTTTTATAAAAAAAGCGTTATACTATATAAAAAATATCGGAGAATTAATAATGGAACTTATTCAATTGCTTAAAAATTGTGATTTAAAAGCTACTCCTCAAAGACTTTGTATTTTAAAAATTTTAAAACGCCATGAACATCCTAATATAGAATCTTTATACGAAAGCATTAAGGAAGAATATCCTTCTATCTCTTTAGCTACAGTGTATAAAAATTTAAATACTTTAAAAGAACAAGGTTTGGTTGTAGAAATCAACACTCCAAATCAAAAAACTTGTTATGATATTTATGAATATCCTCATATACATGTAATTTGTAGCAAATGCAATCATATAGAAGATGTATGTTATGAAGATAGTGGGATAAATAAATACCAAGAAGATCTTGAGAAAAAAATTGGCAATATCATTGATTATCTTGGCGTATTTGCTTATGTGAATGGTTGTAAAGCTTGTAAAAAATAAGATGGTTTGTGAAGTCCAAAGACGCTTTTTGCTCAAAAATGATGACTTTATAAAAATTTTAAAAGAAGAAAAAATTATATATTCTAAGGATAAAATACGCGTTTTCTTTACGCGTATAAGTCCTTTTTGTGATGTTAAATATAAAAAATTTAATAAAAATTATTATCGATTTTCGCTTTATAAACTGCATGATATTTTAGATAAAAAAAATCATAAACTTTCTAAGAAAGAATTTAAACAGCAAAGTAAAAAACTTATAGGAAGTGTTATTAAGAAAACTAGAATTAGTTTTGAGATTAATAATGCTCGATTTTTACTTTATAAGTTTAAAAATAATCTGCAAGATTTGGTCATTTTGAAAGTTGTTTTTCCTACTTTTGAAAAAGCAAAGCAATTTAATTTACCTCACTTTTTTAAAAGCTATAAAGAGATTTCAGATGATGAAAATTTCTACAGCAAAAATTTAGCATTATATGGAGATTTTTCTAAAATTTTTGATAGTGCTAGATGTATTAAAATTTTAGATAAGCAAGAAGATATTAGCTTACATTTTCCAAATCAAATTCAAAGTTTTGAAGCGGGTAAAATCTTACTTTTTGTGCTTTTAAAAAGATTAAAAAATGACAGATTGAATTTTTTACAAAAATTAAATTTTGAAAGTTTTGAGCAATTTTTTGCAAGTCTTAGGCAAATATGCATTTTCTTTGAGCTTTTTAGCACTCTTTTTGAAAAGAGTATTCAAAATAAACTTCAAGATTATATTTTGAATTTGGAAAAACAAATTTGTAATGATAAAATTTGTAAATTTGAATTAGAAAAATATATTTTTATTTTAAGTGATGAAAAAATCAATGATATTTTTCTTGATATGGATTTTATTTTAAAGAATGATTGTAGTTTTTATCAAGGAGAGAAAAATCAAATTTTAAAGTCTTTAGTGGCTTTTAAACTAAGAAAAGAATTAGTTTTTTTAAAGAAAAAAATTGTAAAATCTCAAACAAATCATGAAGAAGAATTAGAAAGAATAAAATTTTTATTATGCTATTTTGCAACTATGTTTGAAGAAAAAAGTATTGAAAAACTAAAAAATTATTTTGAACATAATCATTTAGAACAAATTTCATATGATGAAAATACAATAAAACAAATTGAAAAAAGTATTAAAAAATTAAAAATATATAGTTAGGAAAAACATGCAAAAACAAGAAAAAATAGTCAAAATGTTTGATGATATAGCACCAACTTATGATAAGGCTAATAGAATTTTAAGTTTTGGAAGTGATGTGAGTTGGAGAAAAAAAGCTTGTTTAGATGTTTTTAAATTTTCTAACAATGAACTTGATATTATCGATGTGGCTTGTGGTACAGGCGATATGATTATAGAATGGCAAAATCAAGCCTTAAGGACAAATAAAAATATCATTAGTATAAAAGGGGTTGATCCAAGTGCGGGCATGCTTGAAGTGGCTAAGAAAAAAATTCCTGATGCGACTTTTGTGCAAGCAAAAGCACAAGAACTTCCACTTGAAAGTGAAAGTGCAAATATCATAAGTATAAGTTATGGCATACGCAATGTGGTAGATAGGAAAGAAGCTATAAAAGAATTTGCAAGAGTGTTGAAAAAGGATGGGATTTTACTTGTGCTTGAATTTACTAAAAGAGAGCAGGGTGGTTTTATAGCTGCTTGTAGAGATTTTTACTTAAAAAATATTTTACCAAAAGTGGGTGGATTTATCAGTAAAAATTATAGTGCTTATGAGTATTTACCAAATTCGATAGAAGATTTTTTAAGCAAAGAAGAATTTATTAAAGAATTGAGTGAGTATTTTGAAATGCTAGAGTATAAAAGCTTTAGTTTTGGTGTTTGCTCTATGTTTATTGCAAGAAAAAAATGAAAGTTTCAGAACTTAATCTAAAAGCTAAAAGTTTATTAGAATTTCATCTTGATGATATAGAGCTTAGTGGAGAAATTTCTAAAATTACCATTCATAGTTCAGGACATTGGTATTTTGATTTAAAAGATGAAAAATCAAGCATAGCTTGTGTGATGTTTAAAGGCTTTAATCAGTTTGTCCAAGCTAAACCTAAAGTTGGCGATATGCTTGAACTTAGAGGTTATGTGAGTTTATATGAAGCAAGTGGCAGGTATCAATTTATCGCCAAAAGTATGCAAAAAACAAGTCTTGGAGATTTAGAAGCTAAATTTTTAGCTCTAAAAGAAAAGCTTGAAAAAGAAGGTTTGTTTGATACAAATGTTAAAAAAAGCATTATTAAATTTCCTAAAAAAATAGGCATAATTACTTCTTTTACTTCAGCTGCTTTGCAAGATATGTTAAAGCTAATTTCACAAAAAGAATACAATCTTTGCAAAATAACTATTTTTAATGCCCTTACCCAAGGACAAAGTGCCCCAAATTCTTTAATAAATGCTTTAAAAAAAGCCAATGAGTATAATTTAGATGCGATTATTTTGGCAAGAGGTGGTGGAAGCAGAGAAGATTTGTTTTGTTTTAACGATGAAGAACTTGCAAGATGTATTTTTTCTTTAAAAACGCCTATTGTTTCTGCTATTGGACATGAGATTGATTATGTTATTAGTGATTTTGTAGCAGATTTAAGAGCACCAACTCCAAGTGCAGCTATTGATATGATTTTTCCAAATAAACTAAGCTTAGAACAAGGACTTGATGAGCTTGCTATGCGTTTTAAAAACCAAATGTTAAATCATCTTAAGTTTTATCAAAACAAAATCGATCATTTGCAAAATTTAGCCAAAGCTAAGTCTTTAGAAAATGCTTTTTTTCTTAGAAAACAAAAGCTTGATTTTTTACAAAGCCAACTAAAGAGCGTTTTAAATTTAAAATTATTAAATTATGAAAATAAGCTTGATAATTTTGAGGAACTTTTAACTCAGCAAAAAAATTTCTTTGATAAAAGTAAAAATTTGATAAATTTACAAAAAGATGGCAAAAATATCTCTCTTGAAAAGCTAAAAAAAGGAGATATTATAAAGCTTTGCTCAATAAATGAGAGTAAAGAAGCTCAAATACTATAAAAGGAGATAAAATGAGAGTGATGAATTTTAGTGCAGGTCCTTCAAACCTGCCTGATGAGGTTTTAAAAGAAGCTAGGGAACATTTGTTTGATTATCATGGTAAAGGCTTTTCTATTATGGAAGTTTCTCATCGTGGAAAGGTTTTTGAAGAAGTGCATTTTGAAGCTATCAAAATGGCAAAAGAACTTTATGGTGTAAATGATGATTATGAAGTGCTTTTAATGCAAGGTGGAGCTAGTTTGCAATTTGCTATGATACCTATGAATTTATATATGGGTGGAGTTTGTGAATTTGCTAATACGGGAGTTTGGACTAAAAAGGCTATTAAAGAAGCTGAAATTTTAGGAGTAAATACAAAAATAGTAGCAAACACTCAAGAAAGTGAGTTTGATCATATCCCACAATTTGAATTTAGCGATAATGCAGATTATGCTTATATATGCTCTAATAATACTATTTATGGAACCCAATATAAAAACTATCCAAAGACTAAAAGTCCTTTGATAATTGATGCTTCTAGTGATTTTTTCTCTAAAAAGATAGATTTTTCTAATATTGCTATGCTTTTTGGTGGGGTGCAAAAAAATGCAGGAATTTCAGGGCTTGCTTGTGCTTTTGTGCGTAAAGATATGATAGAGCGTAGCAAAAACAAAAATATACCTAGTATGTTAAAATATAGCGTTTATGCTGAAAATAATTCTTTATTTAATACTCCAGCAACCTTTGCTATATATATGTTTAATCTTGAAATGAAATGGCTTTTAAATCAAGGTGGATTAGACAAAATCAATGAGCAAAATATACAAAAAGCCAAAATTTTATACGATGTGATTGATGAGAGTAATGGTTTTTATAAAGGTCATGCCAAAAAAGAGGATAGATCATTAATGAATGTTAGTTTTAATATAGCTTATGATAAAAACTTAGAGCCAGTTTTTGTAAAAGAAGCTGAAGAAAATGGTATGATAGGTCTTAAAGGACATAAAATTTTAGGTGGAATTCGTGCTAGTATTTATAATTCTATCAGTATTGAAAAGGTTCAAAAGTTAAGTGAATTTATGAAAGCTTTTGCAAAAAAACATGCTTGATTTTTGGTGATTTTCACCAAAAATCATTTGTATAGTAAAAACTTTACTCTTTAATATTTATCAGCATTTTCCTAAGCCACTATTGTATTTTTTTTCAAGAAAATCTTTGAAAAATTCTTTTCTACTTTTACAAGGTGCTTTAGGATGTTTTTCTCTCATATGTTCAAGATATTTATCATAACTTGCAACTCCAACTAAGGGATGAAAAAACCTTTCGGATTTTTCATACCATAATTTAAGTTTTTTTATCATGTTTTTTCCTTTTTTAATGCTATATAAGGGCTTTCTTTTAAAGGAATGTTTAATTTTTTGATAAAAATTCCAAAACAAGAAAGTATAACAAGCAAAGTGGTAATCATGAAAAACACACATAAAATTGCATTTATTAAATTGGAATTTTTAGCTTGAGATGCTAATTTTATATCTTTTTTGATTTGCTCGATTATTGCTTCATCTTGTGTTTGAGAAAGTTTTAAATTAAATTCTTGTATTTTTTGTGTATTTATTTGTACAGCAGCAACATGACTTATAGCATTATGGATTGGATCTCCTTCTTTGTAAGGAAGAATTTTTTGAATACCTCCATAAAGTGTTGCGATTAAAACAAAACAAGCAGGTATGAGAGTAATCCAAGTATATCTTGCCTTCCCCATTTTAAATAAAATCGCACTTGCTAAAAGCAATGCCATACCAGCAAGCATTTGATTACTCACTCCAAAAAGTGGCCATAATGAGTAAATTCCGCCTTTTGGATCTATCGCTCCTTGATAGAGAAAATACCCCCATCCACCAACACTTAAAGCTGTTGCAAAAATTCCTGCTAAGGTATTATTGATATTTCCTAAAGGTTTATAAACATTACCCAATATATCTTGAGCCATAAATCTACAAGCTCTTGTCCCAGCATCAACTGCAGTTAAAATAAACAAGGCTTCAAATAAAATAGCAAAGTGATACCAAAAGCCCATTAAATTCACTCCACCAAATAATTCATGTAAAATCAAAGCAACACCTACAGCAAATGTTGGTGCCCCACCAGTTCTTGATAATATGCTTTGTTCGCCTATATTTGTAGTTAAAGTAGTGATTTCTTCAGGAGTTATTTTAAAACCCCAGCTAGAAATAGCAGCAGCTGCATTTGCAACATCTACACCTATAGTAGCAGCAGGCGCATTGATGGCAAAGTAAAGACCAGGGTGTAAAATACAAGCACAAATTAAAGCCATGATAGCCACAGCACTTTCCATAAGCATAGAGCCATATCCAACAGCTAATGCATGAGTTTCATTTTCAAGCATTTTAGGAGTTGTGCCACTTGAAATTAATGCATGAAAACCACTAATAGCTCCGCATGCAATGGTAATAAATAAAAATGGAAAAATTGCTCCAGCAAATACAGGCCCACTTCCATCTAAATATTGAGAATTAATTTTTGGCATTTGAAGATCAGGTGCTACAAATACAATAGCTAAAGCCATAACCACAATAACACCGATTTTTAAAAAAGTTGATAAATAATCTCTTGGAGCAAGTAAAAACCAAACAGGTAAAATTGCAGCTATAAAACCATAAGCCATCATAATAAGTGCTAAAGTTGGTGCATCAAAGGTAAATATTTTCGCCCAATAAGGATCAGCAGCTATTTCACTTCCATAATGTATGGCTAATATGAGCAATATAAAACCTATAATAGAAGCTTCACCAACCCTACCAGGTCTTAAAAATCTCATATAAATTCCCATAAAAACAGCAATAGGAATGGTCATTGCAATGGTAAATAATCCCCATGGAGATTCTGCTAAAGCTTTTACAACAACCATAGCTAAAATCGCAATAATTATAAGCATAATTCCAAATATAGCAATCATTGCTATTGCGCCGATAAATTGTCCTAATTCATCTTTTATCATCTCTCCTAAAGATTTTCCATTACGACGCGTAGATATAAATAAAACTACAAAATCATGTACCGCACCTGCTAAAACACCGCCTATTAATATCCAAAGCATAGAGGGTAAATAACCCATTTGTGCAGCAAGTATAGGACCTACCAAAGGACCAGCTCCTGCGATAGCGGCAAAATGATGTCCAAAAAGTACAATTTTATTTGTAGGGACAAAATCACATCCGTCATTTTTAACTACAGCAGGAGTTGCTCTGTTTTTATCTAGCTCTAGCACCTTATAGGCAATATATCTACCATAAAATCTATACCCTATGATATAAATACATAAAGCAGCAATAACAAGATAAATCGCTGAAATACTTTCGCCATTTTGGAGTGCTAATATGCCAAAACAAACAGCACCGACAATGGCAACAAAAAACCATAATATTTTGTTAGTAATATTCATTTAATTCCTTTGCTTTAGTGAATTTATTTAGTGTATCGTAGAATTATATTTTATTGCTATATAGGATAAATAAAAAATTAATATATTACAAAATGTAACATATTTCTTAGTCAATTAAAAATTAATTTTATTGACTAAGAATTTGAAATTATTTAGATTTAAAACTTAGTGTCGCTGTCAATTGTAAAGTATCGCCATATCTGTCTAGATTGTATGGTAGTTTGATGTTTGCAGCTATTATTTGTAAACCATCTTTTGGTTTTGTGAGTGTGATTGTTGCTATACCTTTTTCATTTGTTACTATGTTGTCGATATCATCATTTTGATCTTCAAATTCAACTCCTTTTACGGGTCTTCCATCTAGTAAAACTTGGAGTTTTAATTTATCTCCTTCATGTAGTGTTAAAGGATTTTGTAAAGGAACTATTTCAAATTTTAATCCTAATGGTTTTTTTGAACCTTCATCCCAAGAAAAAATACTTTTTCCCATTTTGAAAATTTTTCTTGTTTGAGTGACTTCATTTGCACCAGTAATATCTGTAATATCAGATCTTTTTTGTGCATAATATTTTCCATCTTTTGTAAATGTGTAATATCCAAAATCATAATTAACACTTGCAACAGCAGGTTTTCCCTCAATAAATATTTTGTTATTTTCGTAGTCATAGCCAGCTTTTAAATTTTTTCCTTGAGAATCTTTTGCACTTATACCAAAAACCCTATCAGGTTGATATTGTCCCCAGTGATCATCAGCCCAAAAACCTACTTCATATCCATTGCTAGTTTGCATAGGAAAGAATTGATGAGCTAAAGCAGAACTTGCTATAAAAAAACTCAAAAACACCATTTTTGAAAATTTCATTTTTTCTCCTTTAAAATAATTTTGATAATCATTATATATATTTTTATTTATATAAAACTTAAGAATGTATTTTAATTTTTCCTTTATAAAAAAGAAAAATATTTTAATTTTTCTTATGTTAAAATCATAAATTTATTTTTAAATATTTAGGAAAAGTTATGAATGATACTATTAATATAATTGGTGCTAAAGAGAATAATCTTAAAAATATCAACCTAGAAATTCCTAAAAATAAACTTATAGTTTTTACAGGACTTAGTGGAAGTGGTAAATCCACTTTAGCTTTTGGTACACTTTATGCAGAAGGACAACGCCGCTATATTGAGAGTTTAAGTGCTTATGCAAGGCAGTTTTTAGATAAAGTGGGTAAGCCAAATGTTGATAAAATAGAAGGTTTAACTCCTGCTATTGCTATTGATCAAAAAACAACTTCTAAAAATCCTCGATCAACTGTTGGGACTATTACTGAAATTTATGATTATTTAAGACTTTTATATGCAAGGATTGGCTCACAACATTGTCATCAATGTGGCCAAAAAATCTCATCTATGAGTGCAGCAGATATCGTAGGTGAAATCTTAAAGCTTCCAAAAGGGGCAAAAATCATCATTTATGCTCCTTTGATCAAAGAAAAAAAAGGAACTTTTGCAGATCTTTTGGAAAATTTAGTCGCAAAAGGCTATGTTAGAGCACAAATTGATGGGGTTTTAACGCGTCTTGATGAGGATATTGAGCTTGCTAAAACTAAAAAACATACAATAAAGCTTGTGATAGATAGACTCCAAGTGCAAGATGATATGTTGGCAAGACTTGCAAGCGATATAGAAAAAGGTCTTAGTGAGAGCTTTGGTGAAGTGGAAATTGAAGTTTTAAATAATGAAGAATTAAACATAGCAAAACATTTTCATTATAGTGAGCATAATGCTTGTTTTGATTGTAAAATTTCTTTTCCTTTGCTTGAGCCTTTGAGTTTTTCTTTTAATTCTCCAAAAGGTGCTTGTCCAAGTTGTGATGGTCTTGGTATAAGATATACGCTAGATATGAAAAAGCTTATCAATGAAGAATTAAGCCTAGAAGCAGGAGCTGTAAAGCTATTATATGGGTTTAATAAAAGTTATTACTATAAGTTTTTAATGGCCTTTTGCGAGCAAAATGATATAAGGGTAAAAATTCCATATAATGAGCTAAGCGAAGAAGAAAAGCGTCTAGTACTTTATGGTAATGCCAAGGAAATTAACTTTTTATGGAAAAGACATCGCTTAAATCGCAAATTTGAAGGTGCAGTTAAATATGCTTATGAAATGCTAAAAGATGAAAAAGATTTAAGCGAGTATATGAGCGAAAAAACTTGTAAAGATTGCAATGGTCATCGTTTAAGAGCTGAGAGTTTAGCTGTAAAAGTTGCTGAAAAAAATTTGGGTGAAATTTTAGATATGAGCATAGAAAATACTACTGCATTTTTTTCAAAAGAAGCTAATTTTGCATATTTGAGTGAGCAAGAAAGATTGATAGCTAAGCCTATTTTTAAAGAAATTAATGAAAGATTGTTTTTTCTTTATGATGTAGGACTTGGGTATTTATCCTTAGGGCGTGATGCAAGAACAATTAGTGGAGGTGAAGCTCAAAGAATTCGTATAGCATCTCAAATTGGTAGTGGTTTAAGTGGGGTGATGTATGTTTTAGATGAGCCTAGCATTGGTTTGCATGAGCGAGATACAGCAAAACTCATTAAAACTTTAAGAAATCTTCAGCAAAAGGGTAATACTTTAATCGTGGTTGAGCATGATAAAATGACAATAGAAGAAGCAGATTTTATCGTAGATATTGGTCCAAATGCTGGTAAATTTGGTGGTGAAGTTGTATTTAGTGGAACTTATAAAGAATTATTAAAAAGTAAAAGCCAAACTGCCCTTTATATGAGTGGTAAAAAGCAAATTGCCCATCAAAAACACAGAGAACAAAAAGATTTTATTAGTTTAAAAGATGTGAGTATTAATAATATTCAAAATTTAAGTGTAGATTTTCCATTGCATAATTTAGTAGCAATTACAGGTGTTTCAGGAAGTGGTAAAAGCTCGCTAATCTTGCAAACTTTGCTCCCATTTGCAAAAGAAGAGCTTAACCGTGCTAAAAAAGTTAAAAAACTAAGTGGGGCTAAGATAGAAGGTTTGGAAAAACTTGATAAGGTAATTTATCTTGATCAAAGTCCTATAGGAAGGACTCCTCGTTCAAATCCCGCTACTTATACAGGTGCTATGGATGAAATTCGTAATCTTTTTGCAGCTACCAAAGAAGCTAAAATGCGAGGTTATAAAGCAGGGCGTTTTTCTTTTAATGTTAAAGGTGGAAGATGTGAAAAGTGTAGTGGCGATGGTGAGATTAAAATCGAAATGCACTTTTTGCCTGATGTGATGGTAACTTGTGATGTTTGCAATGGTAAAAGATATAATGATGCAACTTTAGAGATCAAATATAAAGGTAAAAGCATAGCTGATGTTTTAAATATGAGTATTATTGAAGCAAGTGAGTTTTTTACTTCTGTGCCAAAGATAAAACAAAAGCTTGATACTTTGGTAAAAGTTGGGCTTGATTATCTTACCTTAGGACAAAATGCAACTACTTTAAGTGGTGGGGAGGCTCAGCGTATTAAGTTAGCTAAAGAATTAAGCAGAAGCGATACAGGAAAAACTCTTTATATTTTAGATGAACCTACAACAGGACTTCATTTTGAAGATGTTAATAAACTTATTGTAGTTTTGCAACATTTAGTTGATCTTGGAAATAGTGTGTTTGTGATAGAGCATAATTTAGATGTGATTAAAAATGCTGATTATATCATTGATATGGGACCTGAAGGTGGAGTTAAAGGTGGTAAGGTTATAGCTAAAGGTAGCGTTGAAGAGCTTGCTAAAAATCATAAAAAAAGTGGTTCTTATACAGGGTATTATCTAAATTTAGAGCTAAAAAGCATAAAAAAATAAATTGGTTGAAGTTATTCTTCAACCATAAATTTCACCTTTTTTATACTCATAAATACTTTGCATATCTTTATCTCCTCTTCCTGAAAGATTTACAACTATCACACTTTTTTTCTTTAAAGTCGGACAAAGTTTTTCTAAATAAGCTAATGCATGTGAGCTTTCAATAGCGGGTATAATACCTTCTTCTTTACATAATAATTTTAAAGCATTAATGCACTCATCATCACTAATAGCATGATAACTTGCTCTTTTACTTTCTTGCAAATATGCGTGCAAAGGCCCTATGCCAGGGTAATCAAGCCCAGCAGAAATACTAAAAGTATGAGCAATGTTGCCTTTATCATCTTGTAAAACTTTAGTTTTCATACCATGGATAATACCTTCTTCGCCTTTAGTAAGTGTGGCTGCATGATAAGGTGTATCTTTTCCTAAACCTGCTGCTTCAACACCTATAAGCTTAACTTTTTCATCTTTTAAAAATGCATGAAAAATTCCAGCAGCATTGCTACCACCTCCAGCTGCTGCTATGATGTAATCTACTTTTTTATTTAATTTTCTAAGTTGCATTTTGCATTCTTTACCTATAATACTTTGAAAATGCGTAACAATTTGTGGATAAGGATAAGGCCCCACTGCACTTCCTACTACATAAAATACTTCTTTGGTATTTTTAATCCAAAAATTTAAAGCCTCATCTACCGCATCACTTAAAGTTTTACCTCCACTTTCTACTGCGTGAACTTTTGCTCCTAAAATCTCCATTTTATAGACATTTAAGGCTTGCCTTTTTACATCAATAGCCCCCATAAATATCTCACATTCAAGTCCCAAAAGTGCTGCTGCAGTAGCTGTTGCAAGCCCATGTTGTCCTGCTCCGGTTTCTGCAATAATTTTTTTCTTATTCATTTTCTTTGCCATTAAGGCTTGAGCTATGGCATTGTTGATCTTATGAGCTCCTGTGTGAGTTAAGTCTTCTCTTTTTAAATAAATTTCATGATTATAAAGCTTGCTTAAATTTTTAGCATGGTATAAAGGCGTAGGTCTTCCCACATAATTAGCTAAGAGTTCTTTTAATTCTGTGTTAAAATCTTTATCTTTTTTGAGTTTTAAAAAAGCTTTTTCTACTTCATCTAATGCTATTTTTACTTCATTTGGCACAAATTGCCCACCAAATTTTCCATAATATTTTTTCATAGTATTTCCTTAAAATGATTAATAATTTAAAATCAAAAAATGATCAACTAAAACTAAAAATGTAAAATAAAAATGATTGAAAATGTAGTAGCAGGCTTAACGCCAAGAAAAAGAAGCTTTGTTAAATGAGTATTCTAAATTTAGTTTAGAAAATTTTTTCCTTTCCATAATTTTTCCTTTTAAAAAATTGCCAAATGACTTTACATTCTAAGATAATTATTATTAAAAATTCTTTAAAATGATAGTTTATAAAATAAATACTAAGAAAATTTATAATGTTTGATTTTTTATATAATGATATAAGTTATATAGGGCTTTTTGTAGTATGTTTTCTCTCTAGCACGCTTTTGCCTATGGCTAGCGAGGCTTTTGTGCTTGCTTTTGTGAAATTAGATTTTAATGCTTATATGGTTTTATTTATAGCAAGCTTGGGGAATACTTTGGGTAGTTTAAGTACCTATGCGTTAGCTTATTTTGGAGAGAGTCAAATTTTGGAAAAATATTTTAAAAACTCTTTATGTAAATTAGAAAAAATCAATGCAAACTTTAAAAAATTTGGCTCTTTATATGCTTTTTTTACTTTTTTACCCATAGTGGGAGATCTTTTTGCACTAGGCCTTGGATTTGCTAAGTATTCTTTTTTAAAAGCAAGTATTTTTATAGCCTTGGGTAAATTAAGTCGTTATGCTTTTGTAATTTTCATAGCAAATTCCATTTAAAAGTCTTGATTTTAAAAGATTTAAAAGTCTAACATTATCAACATCTTTTAAAACTTTTATGGTGTTTTTTAATTCATGATTTTTCATAGGCATTTTAGAATCTTTAAAACACCTTATCGTGCTTCCTCTAGCAAAAGTACTATCACAAATGACATCTACTAAATACTCATCAAAATTTGCTAAATTTGGATCAAGCATATAAGCAATAGTTAATGCATCGTGTATCCATGTGCCATTTGTGCCTCTTGTTTTGCTTGCATAATCAATCCAAACTCTTAAAGTTTGCACTAAAAAATCACAAAGTGGATTTTGATTTTCTAAAGTATTTAAATCTTCATGCGTGAGCATAGTTTGCATTGTTATATTATAAGGAACAAGTGTGATTTTAGCTCTTGAGTTTAAAACTATACTAGCAGCTTCAGGATCAAAGCCAAAATTTGTATCTTTGATATGATAAGGCATATCAAAACTCCCACCCATGATAAAAATTTCTTTTACATTTTTATCAAAGTCTTTGAAAAGCTTCATAGCTATGGCTATATTTGTTAAAGGCCCTATAGCACAAATTGAAATTTCACCTGGGTTTTGCATAATAAGCTTACCCATTTTCATACAAGCATTTGGGTTTATGTTTTCTAAGATTTTTATAGGTTTTATATGATCCCAAAGATGAGTAAGCTTAAACTCTTCTACGCCTTTATCTAGTCTTTGTCTCCAAAAATGACTATTTTCACATAAAGCTTCATGAGCACCTAAATACAAAGGTATATCTAGATTAAGCTTATTTAATAAATCTTTAGCAACACTATAAGCGGTTAAAGCTTGCACATTACCACTTAAAGTGCTAATCATTTCAAGTTTGATTTCTTTGGAGGCTAAAATAAGTCCAAGGGCTAAACCATCATCAGTATTAGCCCCTGCTATTCCATTGCCTATATCAGTATCTAAAATAAGGCGTATCATATCGCATCTTCTATTAAATTTAAATCCCTACCTCTAGTTTCTGGTGCAAAGAAAGTTGTGATAAAACCAATTCCTGCAGTGATAACAAAATACAAGGCTATTGGCCACCAAGTGCCATAATAAGCAAGCAAAGCTGAAGCTATCATAGGAGCGGTTCCTCCTGAAAGTATAGAGCCAAATTCTTTTGCTAGTGCCATTTTGGTATAGCGATTTTTTGCTCCAAAAAGCTCCACACCCCACGCAGCTTGTACGCCAAAAATTCCTAAAGATGCTAAAGACATACCTACAATGATAGTTAAAATTACAATAATTTCATTTTTACTATCAAGTAGCATAAAAGCAGGGAAAGCATAAAGCATTAAAAGCAAGCAAAAGGTTCTATAAGTAATACGCCTTCCAAATTTATCGCTTAAATATCCTGCTAAAGGTATAACCAAAAATCCCACCAAAGAAGCGATAACAACAGCAGTTGTGGCTACTGATTTATCAAGAAGTAAAATTTTAGTTACATAACCTACTATAAAGCCTTGTGCAAGATAAGATGGTCCATTTTCTCCTATTCTTATGCCCACCATAGTCCAAAATGCACGACTTTTCTGCCAAAAAGTTCTTTCATCTTTTTTCATATGTGCTTCATTTTCATGACGAATTTTTAGCATTAATTCTTTTTGTTTTTCAAAAACAGGAGTTTCTTTTACATTTAAACGCATATAAACAGCAAAAAGTGCTATAAAAATACTTCCTATAAAAGGAATTCTCCATCCCCATTCTTTAAAACTAGCATCATCCATACTTGTAACTAAAAGCCACACGAAAGCTGCAAGCAAGGTTCCGCTGTTTGATCCAAGTGCTATAACAGAAGAGATTAAACCTCTATGTTTGCTAGGAGCATATTCTCCAAGCATGACAGTCCCACCTGAAAGCTCAGCACCTGCTCCAAAGCCTTGCATAAAACGCAAAATAACCAAACATATAGGAGCCCAAATTCCAATTACTGCATAACTTGGTATAAAACCAATTAAAGTAGTTGAAATACCCATTAATGCAATGGTGCTCATTAATACATTTTTTCTTCCGTATTTATCTCCTAAATATCCAAAAAATAAAGCTCCAATAGGTCTAGCAATAAAACCTATACCATAAGTAACAAAACTAAGCAATAATGCTATAACAGGAGTTTGTTCAGGAAAGAAAACTTCTGAAAAAACAGTAGCTGCAGCTAAGCCATAAAGTGCAAAATCTGCATATTCCATGGCAGTTCCTAGCCAACATGAAAATACAGCCTTTTTAAATGCCTTTTTTCCTTGTGGAGTTTGAAAATTTTCATCCGCGATTGATTTTGTTTGCAAGATTAAACCTTTGTTTTAAATTTAAAATATAATTGTAACTAAAATGCTTAAAATGGAAATTTAATACTTTTTACCGACTTTTAAATAATTTTGGGCGATAATTATTATTATTTTTTAATATAGGAAAAAAATGAAAACTTTAACAATAATTGATACTTTTGGCTTTTTCTTTAGACTTTTTTATGCTTTAAAGGGGTTGAAAAATTCAAAAGGTGAGCCTAGTAATATGATTAGTGGTTTTGCTAATTTTATTTATAGTTTGAAAAATGAACATCCTAGTGATATGATTATTTTTGCTCTTGATAGTAAAGGAAAAACTTTTAGAAGTGAAATTGATCCAAATTATAAAATCAACCGCACTCCACCTCCGCCTGATTTATTAGCTCAAATTCCAATTTGCATTCAAATGATAGAAAAAATGGGTTTTTCAAGTTTTTCTTGCGAAGGATATGAGGCTGATGATATCATCGCATCTTTAGTTAAAGAGTGTGAAAGTAAGGATATTTTTATAAGAATTATCACTCAAGATAAAGATTTATATCAACTTATAAAAGATGATAAAGTTAGTATTTATAGCCCTATTTCAAAAAATGATTATAATGAAGCAGGGTGTTTGGAAAAATATGGGGTAAAACCTAGCCAAATAAGAGATTTTTTAGCTCTATGTGGAGATAGTTCAGATAATATCCCAGGGGTAAAAGGAATTGGTGCTAAGGGTGCTAAGAATTTACTTGATGAGTTTGAAAGTATTGAGGGAATTTATGAAAACTTAACACTAGTGCGTAATGAGAGAAGTCGTAATTTGTTGCTTGAAGGCAAAGAAAATGCCTTTTTAAGCAAAAAACTTGCTTCTTTGTATGAAAATTTAGATGTAAAAGATATGCTTTTAAATTGTGAGTATCCAAAAGATGAGCCTTTGTTTAAGATTATGGATATTTTAGAGCATTATGAATTAAATGCTTTGTTAAAAAAACTACGCACTAATCCTACTAATAAAGATAAAAATTTAGGATTTAATGCAAGATTAATTTTAGATGAGAAAGAATTATTTGAAATTTTAGAAAAAATTGATGATCAAAGCATTGTTGCTTTTGACACCGAAACTACGGGCTTGGATACTAAAGAAGCTAAGATAGTAGGGTTTAGTTTTTGTTTTCATGAAAGTGAAGCCTTTTATGTGCCACTTGCACATGATTATTTAGGAGTTTGTAAGCAAATTTCTATGCAAGTAGCTAAAAAGGGTATAGAAAAAATATATCAAAGCACGGTTATAGGCCATAATCTTAAATATGACTTTGAAATCATAAAAAATAATTTTAATTTACTTCCTCCAAAAAACTATGCTGATACTATGATACTTGCATGGCTTAAAGAGCCAAGTTTGCGTGTAAATATGGATGATTTGGCAAAAAGATTGTTTGCTTATGAGACTTTACATTTTGAAGACTTGGTAAAAAAAGGAGAAAACTTTGCAGGAGTGGATGTAGAAAAAGCTTGTAAATATGCTGCTGAAGATGCTTATATTACTTTAAGATTTTATTTGTATTTTTTAAAAAATTTAGAAAAGCCTTTATTTGAACTTGCACAAAAAAGTGAGTTTGAATTTATCAAAGTGCTTATTATGATGGAAAATAATGGCATTAAACTTGACACTCGAAAGCTTGAAAACTTAATGCAAAGTTTTAATCAAGATATTAAAATACTAAGTGAAAAAATATATGATTTAGCGGGTGAAAAATTTAATATTAACTCTCCTAAACAAGTAGGGGATATTTTATTTGAAAAATTAAAATTACCAAGTGGTAAAAAAGGTAAGACAGGTTATTCTACTGATGAAAAGGTTTTAAATACTATTTTAGATAACCATCTGATTGTGAAAGAAATTTTAACTTACAGAGAGCTTGCAAAATTAGTTTCTACTTATTGTGAACCTTTGTTAAAATTAGCTAAAAAAGATGAAAATTCAAGAATTTATTCAAGTTTTTTGCAAACAGGAACAGCTACTGGACGCCTTTCATCAAAAGATCCAAATTTGCAAAATATCCCTGCACATGGTCAATATGCTAAAGATTATAAATCTTGCTTTATTGCAAAAGAAGGATTTAGTTTTATCTCACTTGATTATTCACAAATTGAGCTTAGAATGCTAGCACATTTTAGTGAAGATGAGAAATTATTAGAAGCGTTTTCAAACGATGAGGATATTCATGCAAAAACTGCTATTATGATTTTTGGCCATAGTGATTATGAGACAAGAAGTATTGCTAAAAGTATAAATTTTGGTCTTATTTATGGTATGGGTTATAAGACTTTGAGCCAAAATTTAAAAATAGAAGCAAAGTTGGCTAAAGAATATATTGAAAAATATTTTGAGAATTTTACTAGTATTAAAACTTATTTTGAAAAGGTAAAAAATGAAGCTAAGCAAAATGGCTTTATAAGTACTTTGCTAGGTCGTAAGCGTTATTTTGATTTTGAAAATGCAAAGCCTATGCAAATTGCAATGCATGAAAGAGAGAGTATTAACTCTATACTTCAAGGTTCAGCTGCCGATATAATAAAATTGGCAATGATAGAAATAAGTAGAAATTTGGATGAAAATAAACGCTTAATTTTACAAATTCATGATGAGCTTATTTTTGAAGTAAAAGATGAACTTTGTGAGGATTTTGCAAAAAAAGCTAGTGATATTATGGAAAATATTGTAAAATTAAAAGTTAAATTAAAAACTTCATCAAGTATTGCCAAAAATTGGGGTATATTAAAATAAGGAGAATGTTTAATGGATCTTTCAACCATACTTGGGATGGTATTAGCTGTTGTTAGTATTTCTGTAGGGGATATTTTAGAGGGTGGTAACCCTTTGCATGTTTTACACTTAGCGTCTTTTATTATCGTGGTGCCTACAGCAGCTTTTTGCGCAATGACTTCTACACATAAAAAAATTGTTAAAGGTGCATATAAGGAATTAAAGGTAGTTTTTAAAGGTTCGGGGGTAAATTTAAGTCAAAGAATAGCTGAGCTTGTAGAATACTCTGTTATAGCAAGAAGAGATGGACTTTTGGCTTTAGAGTCAAAAACTAATGAAATTGACAATGAGTTCTTAAAAGAAGCTATGATGATGATGGTAGATGGTAAGAGCGTAGAAGAAATTAAAGAAAGTATGGAAATTCAAGTAGAAGAAATGGAAGAATATTATAAAGAATGTGCAGAATATTGGATACGCTTTGGTGAAACTTGTCCTACTATGGGGCTTGTTGGCGCTGTTTTTGGATTGATTTTGGCACTTAAACTACTTGATGATCCACAGGCTATGGCAGCGGGTATTTCAGGAGCTTTTACAGCAACTGTTACGGGAATTTTTGGTGCTTATGCTTTATTTGGGCCTTGGGGTAATAAAATGAAAGCTAATTCACATGATTTAATTAAGGAAAGAATAGTTATTTCTCACGCTATTGTAAGCATTGCAGAAGGAGCTAATCCAAGAGATTTGGAGGCAAAGTTATTTAACTATTTAAGTCATGATGAGCCTAGAATTTCTCAATTTGATAAATAAGAGTTAAAAATGGGAAAAAAACATAAATGTCCAGAATGTCCAGCAGGTGAAAAATGGGCAGTGCCTTATGCAGACTTTTTAAGTTTGCTTTTGGCGCTTTTTATTGCTCTTTGGGCGATTTCTGAAAGTAATCCTGCAAAAACTGAAGCCTTGAAAACTGAATTTGTTAAAATTTTTGAATTCACTGCTTCTAGTCCTTTAGAAAAAGAAAGTGAAGTGCATAATAAATATAGCGCACCTTCAAATGCAAATGTAGAAGAGCTTGAAAAACTTAAGAAATTAAGTATTACTCAACAAGAAAATATAGAAAAATTAAAAGCAGCATTAGATCAAAGAGAAAATAATATAGTTTTAAATTTACCAGCTAGAGTTGAATTTGCTAGGGGTAGTATTCAGATTGATTCTGCTGATGTACAAGATTTTTTAAAGCGTATTAGTGAAGTGCTCAAGAAAATGCCAAAACAAGCTCAAATAGAACTTAGAGGTTATACTGATGCAAGCGATCGGGATCCTAAGAGAAATTTTGATTTAGCTAGTAAAAGATCTCAAGTTGTAGCTGATTATTTAATAGCTAAAGGAATCGATCCAACTCAACTTATAGTTGTAAGTTTTGGTGATAATTATCCTTTAAGTACAAATAAAGAAGATGAAATAAATAATAGGGTAGAGTTTTATATTCGTGTAGATTCTTCAGACAATCAAGTTAGAAAGTCAGTATTAGATCAAATAGAAACTTTTAAATAACAAATAAGCTTTATAAACTTATTTGTTATTTTCTCCGCCAAAACGAAGCAATGCTGAACCCCAAGTAAATCCACCGCCAAAAGCATCAAGCAATATTAGCGAACCTTGTTTTAAACGACCTTGTTCATAAGCATCATTCATTGCCATAGGTATTGAGGCTGCTGAAGTATTACCGTATTTTTGCACTGTAACCACGCATTGTTCATCTGCAAAATTTAATTTTTCTTGCACGGCTTTAATAATTCTTAAATTAGCCTGATGAGGTATAAAAAGATCAATTTCTTCACTTTTTATATTATTTTTTGCAAGAATATCAATAACATCATTACTTAGAGTATTTACTGCAATTTTAAATACTTCGTTTCCTTTCATTTGCATAGAAAGAGGAGAGCAAATGCTACTTTTTTGAGATCTTTGAGTTATTAATAAATCTCCAAATTCCCCATCACTTGCTGTATGAGTATCTATAATCGGATAATTATCATCTAAAGATACAATTCCAGCACCAGCTCCATCGCCAAATAAAACACAAATACTTCTATCTGTATAGTCTATAATAGAGCTAATTTTTTCAGCTCCAATAATTAAAACATTTTTCTTTGTTTTGCTTTCAACCATAGATTTAGCAAGTTCTAAAAGATAAATAAACCCTGAACATGCTGCAGAAATGTCAAAAGCAGTGATGTTTTTTAATCCAAGATTATGAGCAATTTTACATGCAGTTGATGGCATAGTAAAGCAATCAGGACTTAAAGTAGCAACAATAATAGCATCTATGTCTTGAGGTTTTAAATTCGCTCTTTGTATAGCTTTGATAGCTGCTTTAGTACCAAGATCACTTGTGTTTTCATCATCATTTGCTATGCGTCTTTGTTCTATTCCTGTTCTTCTTAATATCCACTCATCACTAGTTTGCACCATAGATTCTAATTCTTTATTGCTAAGTATTTTTTCGGGGATGTAAGAAGCTATACTTTTTAATGAAGCTTTAGTTGATTTCATAATTGGCAAGTTCTTTTTCTATAGTTTGATTTATATTTGATTGTGTAAAATTTAATGCTTGAAAAATAGCATTTTTAATAGCTTTTGGACCGCTTTTACCATGACTTATAATGACACATTCTTTCACACCTAGAAGGGGAGCCCCGCCATATTCTTCATAATCAATGTGGGTTTTTAATTCATTAAAAGCAGGTTTTGCTAAAAGATAGCCAAGTTTTGCTAAAAAAGATTTTTGAATTTCTTGTTTTAAAAGTTTTGTAATAACACTTGCTACACCTTCGCCGGTTTTAAGTAAGATATTTCCATTAAAACCATCGCATACTAATACATCTATCGTGCCATTAAATATATCTCTTCCTTCAGCATTTCCGACAAAATTTGAAAGTTGCTTTAAAAGTTGATGGGTTTCTTTAGTAAGCTCATTTCCTTTGCATTCTTCTTCACCATTTGAAAGCAAAGCAACTCTAGGCTTAGCAATTTTTAAAATTTCTTTAGCATAGGCTTCACCCATAATGGCAAATTGAAACAAATGCTCACTTTTGCAATCAACATTTGCACCAACATCTAACACTAATGTTCTTGAATGGATATTTGGCATTAAAGTGGCTATTGCAGGTCTAGCGATATTGGCTAATCTTCCAAGTCTTAAAGTAGCCAAACTCATAGTAGCTCCACTATGTCCAGCTGACACAACAGCTTTTGCTTTTTGATTTCTTACTAAATCTATGGCTTTGTAGATTGTACTATCTTTTCGTTTTAATGCATCTGTAGAATTTTCTTCCATAGCAAATACATCAAAAGCCTCTTCATATTCTATATATGAGTTTAATTCTTGAGGGATTAAGGTTTTAAGCTTTTGAGGATCTCCTACTAAGATGGCTTTAAATTTTCGCTCTTTTAGAGCTTGAATTACACCTTCTATAATAGGTTTTTCCCCAAAATCACCACCCATTGCATCAATAGCAATGCTCGTCATTGTTCTTAATATTCCTTAGTTACAGGATTTACACGATGAGGCATTTTGTAGCTACCATCTTTATCCTTAATAGGCATAGGTAAGGTAACTTTGTAATGAGTTCTGCGTTTTGCTGCGCGAGTTTTGCTCACTCTTCTCTTAGGTACTGCCATTTTTTACTCCTTTATTAATTTAAACATTTATTACAATAAAAATAATCACTTAAGTAAGATTGTAATTCACTTGTAGCAAGCTCTATTAAGTCAATATGAGAGTCAAAAAACTCCATAGTATCACTTAAAGTATTATTTTCATCTTTAAAAATTCCATCGCTTGCAAAAAGCTCTATATTTTGATCGATTTCAAGTTCCATTTCATTACCACATCGATCGCAATTTCTATAAGTAAATCCTTTAAAATTAGCTGTTATTTTAGCTAATTTTGGATTAACTTTTGTAATAGTTCCTTCAAAAACTATATTATCAAGATCTAGTTTAAAAGGATAAGCTACAGAGCTAAGTTTTGCAAAGGCAATTTTCATTATAGAATTTCAGTTTTTGAAAAGAAAAATTCTATTTCAATTTTTGCATTTTCCAAGCTATCGCTTCCATGAACCGCGTTTGCATCAATACTATCTGCAAAATCTGCTCTGATAGTACCAGGAGCCGCTTCTTTTGGATTTGTAGCACCCATTAATTCTCTGTTTTTTAACATAGCATTTTCGCCTTCTAAAACAGAAACCACAACCGGACCACTGATCATAAATTCAACTAAGTCTTTAAAAAATGGTCTATCTTTGTGTACAGCATAAAATTCTTGTGCTTCTTTTTCTGAAAGCTGTATTTTTTTTGTAGCCGCTATTCTTAGACCGTTGCTTTCAAAGCGTGTTAAAATTTGACCAATAACGCCTTTTTTTACTGCATCAGGTTTAATAATAGAAAGTGTTTTTTCCAAAATCGTCCCCTTAATTTAGATAAGTTTTATGTTTATAAAAGAGCTAATTATATCAAAAAATGCTTTAAATTTATATAAAAATTGTAATTTTGAGTTATAAAATGAAGAAGCTACAAGCATCTTAAATACTAGAAAGATGCTTGTATTGGGTACTAATTAAGCAAATACCGGAGTTGAGCCATCTCTTAAATCGCTTCCGATATTATCACGACTTGGTTGACCACTAACTACATCGCTCCATACAATACAGCCATCAGTTGGACATGCACTTGCACATGCTGGCTGATCATTATGTCCTACACATTCAACACATTTATCAGCATAAACATAATATCTATCTTCGCCCTCAGGGTTATTTGCATCATCTACGATTGCACTTACTGGGCATTCATCTATACAAGAACCACATGCTATACAAATATCAGTAATTTTAACTGCCATTTTTTACTCCTTAAATATTAAAAGTTTAATATAAGATTATCAAAATTGTCTTAATTTTATTCTTAAAATCTTTTAATTTTGATAATAAAATTAATTTACATACAAATTTACACAATTAATAAATTTTTAAATTTACAAATGATATTATTTTGTTACAAATAAAATTTATTAATTAGGAGATAAACGATGATAGTAACTAAAAAAGCTATTGATTTTACAGCACCTGCTGTATTAGGTAATAATGAAATAGTTGGAGATTTTAATCTTTATAAAAATATAGGACCAAAAGGTGCAGTAGTATTTTTCTATCCAAAAGATTTTACTTTTGTTTGCCCTTCTGAAATTATTGCTTTTGATAAAAGATATCAAGATTTTAAAGATAGAGGTATTGAAGTAATTGGTGTATCTTGCGATAACGAATTCTCTCACTTTGCTTGGAAAAATATGCCTGTAAATCAAGGTGGTATAGGTCAAGTTAAATTTCCTTTAGTAGCCGACTTAACAAAACAAATTGCTAGAAATTTTGATGTTTTATTTGAAGAAGCAGTTGCTTTAAGAGGTTCTTTCTTGCTTGATGCTGATGGAACAATCCGCCATGCAGTTATAAATGACTTACCACTTGGAAGAAACATTGATGAAATGATTAGAATGGTTGATACTATGTTATTTACTAATGAACATGGTGAAGTTTGCCCAGCTGGTTGGAATAAAGGCGATGAAGGTATGAAGGCTGACCCTAAAGGTGTTGCTGATTATCTAAGTAAAAACGAAAATAAATTATAATTTTTTAAGCTGAAAGTTTTTCTTTCAGCTTAGCATAAATTGTGTTATAAAGTTACAATACTCTCAAAATATACTGATTAATATACATTTTTGATAAATGCTTTTAAAATATTATAACTAGGACATCATGTAATAAATAATTTACTTTTTATTTTATATATTTATTATTTTGTTGTCATTTTATTGTATTAATAGCATGATAATCGTTGTATAAAAATTTACTACAAAATTTTAAGGAGCTGTTATGGTTTTTTCATTTTCTAAGAGCTTATCTTCAAAGCTTATATGGATAATGTGTGTAGGTGTAGTTTCTATTGTAATACTGATTAATTTAGTCAGTTATTTTAATTCAAAAAATAGTACTTTTGATTTACTAACAGAAATACAAGTAAACAATATGGTGGATACAAATGCTCTGTATGATTTTTATGGAAAAACTAAAAGATTAGCTATAGAATCTTTAGCAGAGCAATTTTCTAGTAATTTAAATATGCCTTCAGAACAAATTATGCAAATTCTCAAACTAGCTGCAAAAACTTCTGGGTTTGAGCTAGTTTATGTTGGTTTTGAAGATAGTGGCAAAAATTATCAATCAGATGGTCAAGTACTTGATTTATCAAAGGGTTATGATACTAAAAATAGAGGTTGGTATAAAGAAGCTAAAGCAGCTAGAAAATTTATAACAACTGATCCATATAAATCTGTAACAACAGGAGAAATAGGAATTACTTATGCCATTCCTGTTTATGCTAATGGAAAACTCTTAGCGGTAGTTGGAGGTGATTATAATTTACATACTTTTTCTAAAGATGTTTTAGCTATAGGGCATTCTCAAAGCTCCTATGCAGCAGTATATGATAAAGAAGGTATGGTAATTTTCCACGAAGATAAAGATAAAATGCTTACTAAAACTGACTTAAGTATTAATATAGCAAATGCTATTAAAGCAGAGCCTGATTTAATTGATCCAAGTAAAGAAGATACCTTATTTTATGCTAAAGATGGTGCAGGCAAAACACAAGTTGCAACTTGTAATCAAACTTTAAATCCAAAATACATTGTATGTTCTATTACAGATGAATCTGTATATACTGATGCAGTTAATAAAGTTTTATTCCAACAAGTTATTATTGCATTAATAGCTATTATTGTAGCTTTAATCTTAGTAAGATTTGCTATTATTAAAAACTTAAAACCTATAGCAGTTATAACTACCGGCCTTAAC